>VGPI01000047.1 GCA_016875595.1 Candidatus Cloacimonadota bacterium | reverse complement strand
CGCAGACGCTGCGTTGAGAGCGCAGTT
Source organism: Candidatus Cloacimonadota bacterium (assembly GCA_016875595.1). Taxonomy (GTDB): domain Bacteria; phylum Cloacimonadota; class Cloacimonadia; order Cloacimonadales; family Cloacimonadaceae; genus VGPI01. The sequence goes on along the minus strand of VGPI01000047.1, from coordinate 11,902 downwards.
TCTCCGCTGCCCGGGTGATATAGCAGGAGACGGCTTCCTTCAGTTCCTCCTGATCGCTTACCTGCTTGCCAAAGGAGCGGGAGGTGACGATGCTCTTCTTGGCGGCAGGAGCGTCATCGATATCGATACAGGCATAGCCGTTCAGTTCCAGTACCGTCTTATGCCCGACGCTGGTCAGATAACGGTCAATGAACTTCTCATCAGCATATCGCAATTGATAGGCGGTCTCGATCTTATTCTGCCGCAGGAACTTGTCATACTGTCTGCCGATGCCCCAGACGTCCCCGACCGCCACTCGTTTCAGCGCTTCATCGATCCTGCTCTGCTCCAGCATCACCAATACACCCTTCAGGTCAGTGATGCGCTTGGCATGGTGATTGGCGACCTTGGCAAGGGTTTTGGTGGAGGAGATGCCCACGGAGACAGGGATGCCAGTCCATTTCTTGACTGTCTTTCTGATCTTCTGTCCATAATCAAACAGGTCTCGGATCCGAAACCCGCTCAGGTTTAGAAACGCCTCGTCTATTGAGTAATACTCGATCTCCGGAGTGAACATGGACAGTGCATACATCACCCGGTTCGACATATCGGCATAGAGCGTATAATTGGATGATAGTAGCGTGCCTCCATGCTTGCGGATCAATGCCTCATACTTGAAACCAGGTGATCCCATCGGGATATTGAGCTTTTTGACCTCATTGGAGCGGGAAACGATACAGCCGTCATTGTTGGACAGAACGACGACGGGCTTGCCATCGAGGCCGGGATTGAACACCCGCTCGCAGGAAACATAGAAGTTGTTACAGTCGATCAAGGCAATGATCTCGTCCGTCTTGCCGTGGTTCATCATATTCTCCCGATGTCGTTCTGGCGTCATCTTGTGGCGGCTGAGGCAAAAGGCAAGGAAAATATCAATATGCACACGACCGACAAATCCCATTTGCTACTTGACAAGACAAAGGTATTGAAAGAATGAGGTCTAAACAATGATGACTCACGGAGACAAGATGAAACGCTCGATCGTTCTGCTCAGCGGTGGGATGGACAGTTTGGTCACCGCTGCCATCGCCAACCGGGAAAGTGCCGAATTATGTTTTTTGCACGCCAATTATGGTCAGAGAACCCAAAGGAAGGAACTCTGGTGCTTTGAACGTTTATGCGAGTTTTACCGACCGGTGCAGACCAAAGTCATCGATCTGCCCTGGTTAGGCAGGATGGGAGGCTCATCCCTCACCTCGAAAAACTATAAAAGCACCGGAGATGACCAGCCGGGACAGATCCCCAATACCTACGTGCCCTTTCGTAATGCCATCCTGATCTCCACAGCGGTTGCCTGGGCGGAAGTGATCGACGCCGATTCGGTCTGGATCGGAGCGGTGGAGCAGGATAGCAGCGGTTATCCTGATTGCCGCGCTGCTTTTTTCCAGGCAATGCAAGCGGCCATTCAGCAGGGCAGCAAGGTTGCCAATATCGAGCTGGTCACACCCGTTATCAATATGAGCAAGAAAGAGATCGTGGAACAGGGATTTGAACTCCACGCTCCCTTCATTTATTCCTGGAGTTGCTATATTGCCAATGAACTCGCCTGCGGTACCTGTGACAGTTGTCTCTTGCGCCAGAAGGCATTTCTTTCTGCCGGTATCAGCGATCCGATCAAATACAAGGAATGAACCATGAATGCCAAGATCCTGATCATCCTCACCGGTGGAACCATCGCCATGAAGACCGCCCCCCAATTGGGCATCGTTCCCACTTCCGAGTTTGCCGATTTCCTGCGTAGCTTTCCCCAGCTCAAAGACGTTGCCGATGTCGATGTCATGGAATATTCCAATATCCCCAGTCCCTATATGACCCCGCAGATGATGTTTGACCTGGCAAAGACGATCGACCGGCAGATCCTCGAATATGACGGAGTGGTCTGCACGCATGGCACCGATACCGTGGAGGAGACGGCGTTTCTGTGTGATCTGGTGCTCACCACCCGCAAGCCGGTGGTCTTTACCGCTGCCATGCGCAGTGGTTCTGATCTGGGTCTGGACGGACCGCGCAATATCATCGGCAGCGTTCGCGTCGCCTCCAATCCCGAATCCTATGACAAGGGCGTCCTGGTCGTGATGAACGATGAAATCCACACCGCCAGAGACGTGACCAAGACCGATACCGGCAAGGTCGATGCCTTCCAGTCCCTGGGCTATGGTCCCCTGGGCTATGTCGATCCCGACCGCATTGTCTATCATCGCTCGACCCTCTATCGTGAGAATGTCTGGACGGATAAACTCGACACCAATATCGATCTGATCAAGGCATGCGCCGGTATGGACGGCAGATACATCCACTGTTCCATTGCGCATGGCACCAAAGGCATCGTCATCGAGGCATTCGGCAGAGGGAATCTGCCCAGTTACTTGGTGCCGGATATCATTACTGCCATCCAGAACAAGATCGTGGTGGTCATCTGCACCCGTGCCTACACCGGCAGAGTTTTGGATGAATATGGCTACGAAGGCGGTGGCAGGCATCTTCAATCCACAGGTGCCATCTCTGGTGGAGACCTCCGCGGTATAAAAGCCCGTCTCAAATTGATGGCGCTCTTTGGCAAATATCATGATCCAAACGAGGTAAGGAAATTCTTCGCCGGCTCGATGCAATGACGGAATATACTCCTTAACTGAACATGATCCATCTAAAGACCGTCGAACATAACATAGGACATAATATATATGTAATTATTTCTTGATAAATTAGTTGCATGCTATATTATGGCTCCATCACAACACCGGAGCTTATCATGGAAAAGCAAATTATAACCCTCGCCGATCAAGAGATTGCCGCTCGCCTTGCCACCCGCAAGCACTTTCTCAAAGACATCGATCAGATGATTGACTGGAAGCGGATCAACAAAATACTCAGCAAAGTGGAGATCAGAAGGACTACTGTTGCCGGAAGAGATGCCTTTTCCGCAGAGGTAATGTTCCGGATCATGCTGATTCAGTCCTGGTACAAGTTATCTGATTATAAGATGGAAGAACAGCTATTCTACAACGCCATGTTTCTGTGGTTCTGTCACTTGAGTTTGGAGAACCCTGTCCCTGATCATTCCACGATCTGTCGTTGGCGGAGACGGTTTTCGGACAGGAATATCTTTGAGAAGCTTCTGAACGAGCTCAATCATCAATTGAGTAAATATAACATCAAGATCACAGAGGGCGTGATCGTGGATGCCGCTATGGTAAAATCCCATGCCCGTCCCCGCAAGCAGAAGATCATAGAAATGGAACCTGTCGGTGATGAGAAAATCCCAGGGCAAACCACCTTTCAGTCCACCGAGCTAAAGGTAGAAGAATCCAAGGATCCCGCTGCCCGGTGGGTAAAGAAAGGCAAGACGAGTATCTATGGTTTCAAGAGATAGTCACTTTCCAAGATATTGGGAGAGCGGAGAATTTCCTGGACAGCATCGCATTCTCAATTATCATCAAATTGTGGTATCATTTTTGCATGAGACCATTGCGTTGAGATATAACAAGCTTATTAACCAAGAAGGAGTTACTTATGACCAAGAAATTAGGAATTCTACTCGTAGTTTTGGCGTTAGCCGTCGGTTTGACTGCCCTACCCCGTAATCTGGTGGTCGTTGAGATCGGCACCGGCACGTGGTGTGTGTACTGTCCCGGCGCAGCCATGGGTGCGCATGACCTGGAAACGAATGGCCATGCCGTTGGCATCGTCAAATATCACAGCGGTGATAGCTACAATATCCCCGCTTCAACCAGCCGGATCAATTATTATGGCATCACGGGTTTTCCCACCGCCTATTTTGACGGGCTGAATCCCAGCGTAGGCGGAAGTGCCAGCTCATCCCTGTACAACAACTATTTACCCAAGGTGAATGCCCGCCTGGCGGTACCATCCAAGTACACCATAGCAGCCAACGGGACTATGACCGGTAATCTGGTCAACATCGATGTTACGGTTGCCAAGCCGGAAGAGGATACTAATACCGGGGTCAAATTGCATGCCGTAGTGACGGAGAGTTACATCCCCCAAATCTGGTTCAATCAGACGCATGTCCACAATGTGACCCGGGCAATGGTACCGAGCGCCAGTGGGTCAGATATCAGCCTTGCCACCGGCGGGCAAGTGACCATTCCCCTCAGTTTCACTTTTCAACCCGGTTGGCAATTGGGTAGGATGGAAGTGGTGTTCTTCCTGCAAAACAATTCCTCCAAGGAGATCCTGCAAGCCGTGAAGTATTCATTGCCGGGTCTGGTCAATGCTCCACCCGTCAATGTCACTGCACTGAGTTTCTATAATACTTATGTCACCGGATCGACCTACCAGACCGTTATGCTCAGTAATTACTGGAATACCCCGCTGACGGGAACTATCTCTTTTGACAATAATATATTTTCCTGTCCCACCTCCAATTACACTATTGCTCCCGGACAATCCCAATCGCTTCAGGTTACCTTTGCCCCGCCGGCTGCCGGCGATTTTTCCGGGAATATGACGATCACCACGAGCCATCCCAACTATCCATCTATCGTGGTGCCCCTGAGCGGTACCGGATTTCTTAATGCTCCGCCGGCGGCAACCAACGTCATGGTCAGCGGTCCACCCGTGATCTATCAGGACTTGATCGGTGTCTATACCTTTAGTGATCCCGATGGCAACACCCAGGGGAATAGTATTATTGAATGGTTGCGCGGAATGAATAACGATTTCACTCCGATCGCCGGACAAACAACTCTGACCTATCGGGTTCTGGAATCGGATCTTGGATACCAGATCGCCTTTCGGATAACACCCGTTGATCAGCATGGTATGCCGGGCACTCCTGTGATGAGCCCACCTACCATCCCGATCGAGACCCTGCCACCTCCGCAGAACCTGACTCATCAAGTGATCGACCAGGCAAATGTACAGCTGAATTGGCAGAGACCGGAACACTTCGGCGGAAGGGGATTTGTAGGATATCGTGTGTATCGTAACGAACTTCTGGTTTCTACGATCACAAATCCCAGCAATACCAGTTTCTATGACATCAACCTCAGCCCCGGGATCTATAACTATTGGGTTTGCTCTCTGTTCAATAACCCGATGATGGTCTCTGATCCGTCCAATGTCGTCACGGCTTATGTCAATGTAAACAACAATGACCAGGTCAGCCCCGCTATTCACAGCGTTACCGTCTATCCCAATCCATTCCATACCCAGACCAGATTCTACCTGCAGGGCAAAGCCAATTCCCCTGCCCGGATCAACGTCTTTAACCTCAAGGGACAGACAGTGTTTTCCACCAATGCCCTGACCGACGCCTCCGGTGCATTTGAACTTATCTGGAATGCCCTGGATGATAATGGCAATTCCCTGACCAATGGTGTCTATTTCTACCGGATTCTCAGTGGTGACACCGATCATTCGGGTCGACTGGTTATCGTTAAATAACAAATTCCCAACCATTTCTTCCGCCCCCCGATCATCAATGATCCGGGGGCGTTTTCTTTTATTCTGATGGATCAGGTCGATTTTGACTCGCTTTCGCTTCGAGTTCGCTTCGAGTGCTCGAGGCAACTCGAGGCGAACTCGAGGCGAAGGTGGGGTAAAAGTATGACTAAAGTTCATATCGATGGATACAGGTATTGTACTCAGGCGAGCAACCACGTCTGGGTTGCCGAAATCCGTTTTCCGGGTAGCCGGAATCCGATCGGCAGAGGTAGCTCGGCTACTTTCAATAAAGTCCTGAGACCTTTGCGGCAAGCAGATTTTGCCTCAGCAAGGACCTCAGCCCCAAGGACAACCCACACACTTTGAAAGATAGCCGTTTTTGATCTTTTCTTGAGGGGCTTCAGATCGCACTTGTTCCATCAGTATCGCAGAAGGCACAACAGGATAAACAAAATCCTTTACAAAAAGAGGCATGCCAAAAGCTTGGGATTTTTCCAAGTAGTCATTAGGAGTTTCGTATGTCAGACAAGGTGCAAGACAAGAAGAAGAGCACGGTAAAGGATAGAAATGAAGATTACCTGCGTATGCTGGAAGAGTCCTTTCAAAAATCCTCGGAATATGCCAAAGGTGATGTCATAGAGTCACCCATAACCAGTATAACGGACAGTTATATCGTCATCAATCTGGGCGGTAAGTTCGATGCTTTTGCCGAGATCGCGGAATATACCGACGAGAACGGCAAGCTGGAATGCCAGGTGGGAGATATCCTCAAGGGCTTTATCATCGACCAGAACGATCAGGGTTATATCATTGGCAAGAGCTTGACCAAACAATATGTGGACAAGGATTCGATCCGCGACGCATTTGAGCGCAAGATCCCGGTCCAGGGCAAAGTCTATTCCCTGACCAAAGGCGGGTTCAATGTCGATATCCTGGGTGCCCGTGCCTTTTGTCCGATGTCCCAGATCGCTGTCCGTTCCGGTGAAGAGGGCTCTGCATACATTGGCAAGACGATGGATTTTATCATCATCGAGTGTTCTGAGAACTGCCGTCGGATCGTTGTCTCACACCGCGTCCTGCAAGAGCAGAACATGGAAGAGAAACGCCTGAAAGCGATGGAAAAGATCAGTGTAGGCGCCGTGGTCCAGGGCAAGATCATGCGGATGACCAGTTTTGGTGCATTTGTCGATCTGGGGGGAGTGGAAGGTCTGCTCCATATCTCGGAGATCGCCTGGGTGCATGTGGTGCGTCCGCAGGATCTATTGAAAGCCGGACAGGAAGTGGATATGAAAGTCCTGGAAATCTCCGGCGAAAAGATCGCTCTTTCGATGAAAGCGCTTCAACCCAATCCTTTCGTGGAAGCCATTCAGGATTTCAAGGAAGGCGATGTGGTCAAATGTCGCATTCTGCGCCTTCATAACTTTGGAGCCTTTGCCGAATTGCGTCCCGGTGTGGAAGGTCTGATCCCGGTCTCCGAAATGTCCCGCACCCGCAACATTGTACACCCCAGAGAGATCCTCAAGGAAGGTGATTACGTGGAAGTGCAGATCCTCCGCCTTGACGCTGACACGCAAAAGATCTCGCTGTCCCTCAAAGCCATGCAGGAAGACCCGTGGGATAGCATCGGTGAGATCATCCAGATCGGTCAGCATGTCGAAGGGCAGGTTGAGAGTTCCACCAATTTTGGCGTCTTTGTCGCGATCGCGGAAGGTGTAACCGGGCTCTTACCCCGCTCCCGGATACGCAGCACCGATAGTTTTAAGACCCATGACCGCGTTACCCTGATGATTTCCGCCATCGACAAGGAGACCCACAGGATCACCCTGGACTACACCGACCGTACTCCGGATGAAACGATCGAGACCAAACCGGCTGACACCCACCGTGAACGCAGCTCCAAAGGAATGCCCGAAAGCGGTGGCTCACGCCAACGCCGGGGCGGCAAGAGCCGTGGTGATGACGAATGGCGTAAATATGCCAATCAAAAAGCCAACAGCAACGACGACAACCCCTTCAAAGACCTATAGATTATACCATGGAGACACCTGCCAATCAGTTTGTCCGCCTGCGGCTGGAGAAACTGCACAAGATCCGTGACCTCGGGATAGATCCGTATCCGGTAGGAAGCCACCGTACTCACTATATTGCCGACCTGCTCCAGGATCAGGCGCAGTGGATCACCTCTACTGCGGTAATTACCATCTCCGGACGCCTGGTTGCCCTGCGCCGTCAGGGTAAAATCGGCTTTGGCAATGTGGAGGATAAGACCGCCCGTATCCAGATCTTCGTTCAGCAGAATGCTGTGGGTGAAGAGAACTACGAGCTCTTTAAACTCATGGATACCGGCGACTTCGTTCAGGTAAGCGGTGCGCTGTTTGTCACTCAGGCAGGTGAATACAGCGTCAAGGTCTGCCAGATCACTCTGCTTTCCAAAAATATCCGTCCCCTGCCTGCCGTCAAAGAGAAGGTTGTGGAAGGCAAGACCATCCGCTATGACGAATTTTCCGATATCGAGCTCCGCTATCGCAAACGCTATCTGGATCTGCTGCTCAATCCGCATCACCGTCAGGTCTTTGAATTGCGCGCACTGATCATCTCCGCGATCCGCGAATTCCTCCAAGGCAGAGAGTTTACTGAAGTGGAGACGCCGATCCTGCAACCGCTGTATGGCGGCGCCAATGCCCGTCCTTTCATCACGCATCACAATTCTCTGGATACAGACCTGTATCTGCGGATAGCATTGGAATTGTATCTCAAACGGTTGGTCGTGGGTGGATTTGAACGGGTCTATGAACTGGGCAGGAACTTCCGCAACGAGGGGATGGATCGGCTGCATAATCCGGAATTTACAATGCTGGAACTCTATCAGGCATTTAGTGATCTGGATGGGATGATGGAACTGACTGAGGGTTTGATCAAGCATCTGGCTGCCAATGTGATCGGTAAAAACGAATTGGTCTATCAGGGACATACGATCCATATCGATCAGCCTTGGCGCAAGGCGACGATGATCGATCTGGTCAGGGAATACACGGGTGTGGATGCTGCCGGATTTGATGCGGATATGCTGGGTGAATTCTGCCGCCGGAAAGAGATAGAAGTTCCGGAGGGATCAGGCGCAGGTAAGATGATCGCTTTGATCTTTGAGCGCTTTGTCGAAGATCACCTGGTTCAGCCCACTTTTGTCACCGACTTTCCTAAGGAGATTTCTCCGCTGGCAAAAGCCAAGCCGGGAGTGCCGATGCTTGCCGATCGTTTTGAACTGATCATCGCCGGTGGTGAATTTGCCAATGCCTTCAGTGAATTGAACGATCCCTTTGACCAGCGAGCCCGCTTTGAGGATCAGGCACGCAAACGCGCCTTGGGAGACGATGAAGCTCTGGTGATCGATGAGGACTTCCTCGAAGCCCTCGAATATGGCATGCCGCCGATGGGTGGACTCGGCATCGGGATCGACCGCTTAGTCATGCTGCTGACCGAAAATGACTCCATCAAGGAAGTCATCCTCTTCCCGCAAATGAAACCGGAGACCTCAACGGATTAGAGTCACTCTCCTGGTTTCCGATCCTCCTTCATGGATCTTTCGGATTATATATACACCGCTTTGTACCGGCTTTGAGTTCATGTCCTTTCCATCCCAGACAACCGTGAAAGAGCCATCGCTTGGTCTCATCACGTCCAAGTCCCTGATCTTCTGACCTTTGAGATTGAAAACGCTGATCCGGGCGGTTCCTGACTTGATAGCTTGACCTGTGATGCTGAGTGAACCGTGGCAGGGATTGGGATAAACCGTCATAAGCAATGGTAATGCCGTACCATCAACATTGGATACCGGTTCGATGTTTACTTCCACCGGAATGCCCAAAGGAACATAGCCGGCAGCGGTAAGGGCATGTGCCTGGAGTGAGTGAATCCCGGGTGGGACATAAGCATAATGATCCATTGGTTCAGTCAGGGTCTCTCCAGCTTGGATGGTTATGTAAATTGACATTGGTGGGACCATATAGCTTTGCACATCACCGTCGATGCTGTAAAATGCCCATGCAGCATTGGGAAACCCATGAGTCCAGGTGAATGGGTTGGGATTGTAACCCGACAGGGTCATACTAATATGGTTCGTCTCGGCAGAGTTGACGGTAAGCGTCCATTGGATCTGATCAAGCGATTGAGCGGATATGGTTTGCGACAGCAAAGCAATTGCCACCAGCAGGATAAGTCCGATAATTATGCTTCTCATGATTCCTCCTTGAGAGCTATTAGTTAACAGTGATTCCTCAGGTTCAGTTCCATCGGATGCGGATTGAGGTAATACTGATCTGAGAGGAACTGCTGATTATACTTCTTTACATAATGGTTGATTAGGGTGAGGGGTATGATCAGAGGGTAGAGCTCACTGCGATAGTTGTCGATGATGCTGATCAGTTCCTGTTTTTCCCAGGCACTGAGGTCTTTCTTGATGTATCCGAGGATGTGGAGCATTACGTTCTGGTGCTTGCGGCGGGTAGCGGTCTTGCGTAGTGCCTCCATCATCTGCCGGATGTATTCTGCTTTGAAGTCCTCTGCCTTATACTGCTTGACCTGAGCCACCATTATACCCAGGGCACGACAACGTTCTGGGCTATGAGCCATCAGCAGTAGCTTGTGACGGGTATGAAAGTCCACGATATCGCCGGTGCCGACCGGCTTGCCGGCGAGTTCATTCCAGCGCTGCATCACAAAGATCCGCTCCACGAAGTTCTCCCGAAGGATCGGATCGTGCAGGCGGTTCTCCTCTTCGACCGGCAACAGGGGAAAGGCATTCATAAAGGTGCGGGCAAAGAGACCGACACCGGTCTTTGCCGGCGCTCCTCCGCCTTCGGGATAGACCTTCACCCCCTCCATTCCGCTGCTGGGTGATTTGCTCTTGAAGATAAAGCCACATAAGCTCTCTTCGGCAAGTTCTGCAACCCTTTTGTCACAATATGCCTGCATTCTTTCGGTCAGGTCGATGCCGGTATTGATCGTCACTAAGCGGGGATTTTCGACTTTGCCGACTAATCGCATCGCCTCCCGGGGTATGCCCAAGCCCAATTCCGCTTCCGGACACACAGGGATAAACTGAGCGTAAGCGCCAAGCTCATCAGCCAGCCGGCGATCCAGCTTATCCTGTCCGTCATATCGGACATTATTGCCCAAAAGGCAGGAACTTATTCCCAAGATGATCTTATTCATATTCACCTCGGTTTGATTCTGTTCAGGTCGGAATATCTGTCAAGGATGTTTTTCGGAGATCGGTAAGGATCTCCACGCGATCTTACGTCCAATTCCCGGGCGGGAATCAGGATGTATTTGCCAAGGGCATCTGAGTGGGTTAGATTGTCATTAATAACCGCAGGGAGGAATCATGAGATTTATTCTAAGGACTATGCTCGTCATTTTGATTGCCGGTATCACCGGACTGAATGCCGGGGAATGGAAACTGACGACGGAGCTGAATCTTGCGCTTACGCAAAACGCTTATAGTGACAACTGGGCAGGCACGGAACTGGGAAACATCACCTGGCAGGCGAATTCCAATTCCACCGCGGAAAAGCAATTGAGTTCACTGCTCCTGAGCAAGACGTCGCTCATGCTTGCCTTTGGTCAGACGCATCAGCAATATCGTGACCAGCTCGGCGATAAACGGTGGGGAAAGCCGGAAAAGTCCACTGATAAGATCGATCTGGAATCGATCTTGCTCATTACCACGCAAAGTTACTTCGATCCCTTTATCAGCGCCAGATGGGAAAGTCAGTTTCTGGATCTCAGCCAGCCGGAAACCCGCCTGATCAACCCGCATAAGTTTACCGAAGCCGCTGGTCTCGCCCGGACATTCATTAAATCCGATGCCCAAAACCTCAGTGCCCGGTTGGGCGGTGCGCTGAGACAACAGGTGGATATCGACAGGATCAACATCGGTGGCGACAAGGAAACGGTCATTACCAATGACGGTGGCGTCGAATTCATCGGCGAATATAAGCAGACGCTCAATACCAGTGTCGGTTTGACCAGCCGGCTCCAGCTCTATCAAGCGCTGTTCAATTCCAAGTCAAGTGAAGCAGGATTCGGCGATGACTGGAAAGCGCTGGATCTGAACTGGCAAACCACGCTGAGCGCCAAACTGTGGTCAGTGGTCACCATGAGCCTGTACTTTGAGCTCAAATATGAAAAGCAGGAAGACACCGAACTGCAGTTCAAAGAGATCTTCGGGCTCGGTATATCCTATCGGCTGTTTTAACCGGATAGCTCCTTATTGGACACTGCCCTGCCGGTGGAATCATCAGCGGATGCTGAAGGCATTTTGTGCCCTCAGTGCGGGTTGATCCATAAGGATTTGGATAACGATAAAACAAGGGACTTGACTCCCTTGACAAATCTCAGTAAACTCATCTGCATCTGATTTCTGTCTTGGCATATTACCGATTCAGAAATTCTATAC
>VGPI01000046.1 GCA_016875595.1 Candidatus Cloacimonadota bacterium | reverse complement strand
CGCGTACCCGGCTTCCTGATTCCTCTATCCTGCCGGTAACGGATTTCAGCTCCGGACTGGACTCGCTGGCAACTGCAAACGAGAACTATCTTGCCGATGTCCTGACCGGGATGATGGGCTCATTCATTCCGAGTAAATGGAGCACGGAAGGTGCTCTGGCGGTCCAGCTTAAATTCGAGCAAGTGCTGTTTCTGGGCGGAAAACTGATCAATGGGATCAAAGCGGTCGACCGTTACCGTTCGATCCAGAAACTGCGTTATCAGGTTCTGGAGCAGGATCTGGTGGTGCAGACCACGAGCATTTTCTATCAATGCCTGCTGGCAGAGAAGCTGGCACAGATCCAGAGCGATGCCCTGGAGATCGCTCAGAAGCACCTGAACCGGGTGGAATTGTTCTATTCGGAGGGGATGGTTTCGGAGTTTGATCTCCTGCGTGCCCGGCTGGAAGTGGCAAAGCTCAAGCCACAGGTCTTGCAAGCACAAAACCAGCATCATCTGGCATGGGAAGCGTTCCGCAAGCATATTGGCTGCACCGATGCCACGCAAGTACCCGAAGGGGAATTCATCCTTGGCGAGGAATACGTCATGTCCCTGGAAGATGCCATGGCTATCGGTGCCAGGGATCGAACCGAACTCCGTCTGGCAGATATCAATACCGAGATCATGCAGATCCGTTATAATGCCGAAAAGGGTAACTATCTGCCCAACGTAATGTTACAGGCAGATTATTCGCTCTTTACCGCTGCCGATGAACCGGCGATTGAACGTCGGGATTTTGGTACGCGCTTCCAAATCGGGATCGGCTTTCAGATCCCGATCTTTACCGGGCTGAGCAATACCGCCAAGCGGAGGTATGCCCGGCACGATTACCGGCAGTCGCAGATCCTCCAGGAGGACATCAAGGAATTGATCCTGCTGGAGATCAGACAGAACTACCTCAATTACCAGAATGCGCGGGAGAATTATCAGGTGCAGAAGGAAAATATCCGGCTGGCGGAACGGGGACTGCATCTTGCCCAAGTCCGCTATGAAAGTAACGTCGGCATCCAATTGGAGGTCTTTGATGCCCAGATCATGCTCAATTCAGTGAAACTGCTTTATATGCAATCGATCTATGAAGTGCTGATCAGTGAGCAGAAACTAAGAAAATCCATCGGAACTGAACTATAAACGGAGACAACCAAATGAAAAAGATACTAATATTGATAGCAGCCATCATCCTGATCCTGACCGCCTGCGGCAAAAAACAACAGGCAAACAAGAACATAGAGACGATCCAGAAAGAACAGGGCATACCCGTCCGGGTCATGGAGATCATTACATCCACTTTCAAGCAGGATCTGTCCTACAATGCCACATTGAGCGGGATCATGGAGACCACTGCCAAGGCGATGCTGAGTGAGGTGGTCACGGCGATCAATGCCAAAGTGGGCGATAGAGTAAGCAAAGACCAGGTAATCGTAACCTATCCTGCCAATTCGCCTGCTGCCCAATACACTCAGGCACAATCCGCCTATCTGAATGCCAGCGCCACCTATCAGCGGATGCAGCGGCTCTTTGAGCAGGGCGCCATCTCCAAGCAGGATCTGGATAATATGGAAACGGGTTACAAAGTGGCAAAGGCAAATTTTGAAGCCAGCGGCAAAATGATCAGCATCGCCAGCCCGATCGATGGCGTGATCACGGCAATGCACATTAACCCATCCGAAATGACCTATCCTGGACAGGATCTCTTTACCGTTTCGCAGACACATCGGATTAAAGCCCTACTCTGGGTGCCGGAATCAGAGATCAGCATGATCAGGCGCGGCTCACCCGCCAGCATCAAGAATAATGAGCAGGTCATTGCCGGAACCGTAACTCAGATCGCCCTTGCCCTTGATCAGAACAACAAAGCCTTCCGGGTGGAATGTGAATTCAATAATCCTATCTCAGTCCTCAAACCAGGTACAACCGCTCCCGTCAGTATCAGCATCCGTAACATCGCCAATGCGATCGTGATCCCCAGACATTATATCACCGGAGAGAATGGTAATGCCTTCGTCTGGATCATGGAGAACGACAAAGCCCTCCGGCGTGAGATCACACTGGGTGAGACCAATCAGATTGAGTATCAGGTCTTGTCGGGGATCGAACCAGGGGACAAACTCATCATTCATGGGATCAATCTGCTGACCGAGGACGTTCTCGTCAGAGTTATAGATTAGGAGAACCGATGTTTCTATCCAGTTTATCAATCAAACGACCGGTGATGGTCACGATGTTCATCCTGGTCTTTCTGGTGTTTGGACTGATCGGGTTTTTGGAGATGCCGCTGAATATGATGCCGGATGTCCAATTGCCCTTCATCCTAATCCAGACCGTCTATCCCGGTGCCGGTCCGGCAGACATTGAGACCCAGATCACCAAGCGGATCGAGGATGCGGTGGCGACCGTCAGTCAGATCGATTATATCGAGTCCTATTCGATGGAAAGTGTGAGTATCGTCTTTATCTCGTTCAAATTGGGCAAGGACGTCGATATCGCCAATCAGGAAGTCAAAGACAAGGTGGATGCTACTCTGCGGGATCTGCCACGGGACGTGGAAAAGCCTCTGGTAACGAAGTTTGAGTTCAATGCCTTTCCTTTCATGGATGTTTTGCTCGAAGGTGACCTGGACGGCAAGGCACTATATGAGATAGCCGATACCCGCCTCAAAGACCGTTTTGCCCAGATCGAAGGCGTTGCCCGGGTGGATATGGTGGGTGGCAATAAACGTCAGATCAATGTAAGTTTCAATGACAAGACGATCTACGAGAACAACCTATCGATGATGCAACTGATGCAGATCCTGGGTGCTCAGAACATGGATATGCCCGGTGGTTCATTCAATCGTGGCGATCAGGAATATGCCGTTCGCCTCAAAGGTGAGATCGCCGATCTGAACGATCTGCGCAATCTGGAGATCCCCACACCTTTTGGTGATAAGAAACTCTCTCAGATCGCCGCCATCGAGGATGGGATCGAAGCAGTGCGCGAAAGAGCGACCTATTTTAACGTCCCTCAAAACCGAGGCAGCGAGAACATCGTTCGCCTATCGTTGATCAAGAGCAGTGATGGAAACGTCGTGAGCATTGCCAAACAGGTAAGAGAACAATTGCCAAAGATCCAGGAAGAACTGCCCCCCGGCATCCAGATCAAGATCATCAGAGACAATTCCGAATTTATTCGCTCCGTTGTCTCCGATACATTGGGCAATATCTGGCTGGGGATTTTATTCACCGGTCTGATCCTTTTCCTCTTCCTGCATGACCTGCGCTCCACTGTTATCGTAGCGCTGTCGATGCCCATATCTATCCTGTCCACTTTCCTCATCCTGAGGTCTTCCGGGTTCACGACCAATGTAATGACCCTGATGGGTCTTTCCACTTCCGTGGGTATCCTGGTGACCAATTCGGTCATTGTCATAGAGAATATCTTCCGTCACAAACAGATGGGTAATAAAAAACGTGAGGCGGCTGACCGCGGAACTTCCGAGACCGCGCTGGCTGTCATCGCTTCCACTCTGACCAATATCGTCGTATTCCTGCCGATCGCCACAATGTCCTCCATGGTCGGACAATTCTTCAAAGAATTCGGTCTGACGGTGACTTATGCCACGATCTTCTCATTGATCACCTCCTTTACCGTCACGCCGATGCTGGCGTCGCTGATCATCCCGGAGAAGCAGATCGACACCCGGTTCGGGCGGGGCTTTGAGCGTGGCTTTGAACGTTTTACCCGCTTCTATCAAAGGATATTGGGTTTTGTGATCAAGAGCCGAAAGCGAAGTGGTTTGGTATTGATCGGAGCGGTAGCTTCGCTGATCTTGAGCTTCACTCTGATCCCGTCATTGGGCTCCGAAATGATGCCGACCCTGGATCAAGGCGACATCAATATAAGCGTCGAACTGCCTCAGGGATACAACCTGGATCAGACGGCACAAATCTTGAACCAGATCAATACCCGGATCTCCAAATACCCGGAAGTGGAACATATAGTCACCAATCTGGGAACTCAGGGCTTCATCGACCGTGGAGCTAATCTGGCGTCTGCGGATGTCAAACTGATCGATTATAAACAGCGTACCCGCAAGACGGAAGAGATGATCGGAGTTATTATGGCCGATCTGGCGGATATACCCAATGCTAATATTAAGGTAAAAATCCCAGAGAGTTTCGGTGACGGGGGTTCGCCCATCGAGTTCTACATCCAGGGTCAGGACGTTGATCAGCTGGAATCGCTCAAGGATATTGTGATGACTGCCATCAGGGACACTCCCGGCTTGATCAATCTGGACAGTAGTTCCCGAACCGGTAGAGCCGAGATCACGATCCGTCCGAACCGTGACAAACTTGCCCAGGCCAGTGCCACTGTCTTTGATCTGGCAATGGCTTTGCGTATCGCCGTGGAGGGAATGGTCGCCACCAATTACCGTGAGGGCGGCAATGAATATGACATCCATCTCTCGCTCGATAAGGAGTCGGTGGATTCTCCCGACAAGATCAGAAACCTGCCCGTGGTCGTCTGGGGTAAAACCTATTTGCTTTCTCAACTGGCTGAGATAAATTTTGAAACAGGTGCCAGTAAGATCATTCATCGTGACCGTTACAAATCGATCCAGATCAGCGGTGGTATCGCCACCGGTTCCAATCTGGGTGATGTAATGGCGGGAATCGATCAGCAACTGGACAGGATCGAAATGCCTCCCGGATTCAGGATCTACTGGGGTGGCGAAGCCGAAATTCTCAAGGAGACCATGATCGATATGATGCGAACCTTTTTGTTGGCAATACTGCTGACCTATATGCTGTTGGCAGCGATCCTGGAGAGCTTCAGCCAGCCGCTGTTGATCATGGCAACGGTTCCGCTGGCGCTGATCGGCGTGATCCTTTCCCTTTTCCTGACCGGTTTGAGCTTGAACATATTCTCGATGATGGCGATTATCATGCTGGTCGGTATCGTGGTCAATAATGCCATCCTGATCCTCGACTATATCAATATGAAACGGCGTGAGGGAGCCGATACACATGACGCCATCCTCGAAGCCGGAGAGAAGAAGCTGAAGCCCATCATCATGTCCACCGTCGCCATCATCATCGGTATGATGCCGATGGCACTGGGTGTCGGTTCCGCCGGTAAGGAATTCCGTCAATCGATGGGTATCGTCAGCATCGGAGGATTGATCATTTCGTCTATCCTTACCTTGATTATCATTCCGGCGTTTTACTTTATCACCACTAAACAGTATAAAAAACAATCTTATGAAGAACGTCAATCTTAGGAGCACTTATATTCTGTGAACCAATTACGACATAAACAACCATAACGATAACCGTGCAAAGGAGTTTAATATGATCGACCGGACCGAAGTAGAAAGCATCCTGGCAAAGATCCGCCCTTCCATCCAAGCCGATGGAGGTGATGTCGAACTGATCAATGTTCGTGAGGACAAGGTCATCGAAGTCCGACTTAAAGGCGCTTGCGGCTCATGTCCCATGGCAACTATCACCCTCAAAGCAGGGATCGAAAGGATCATCAAAGAACATATCCCGGAAGTCGTCGAAGTTATCTCTGTCTGATAACCGGCTTATAGAATGAAAGTCACGGCTCTGTCCGAGGATGGAGCCGTGTCTGTAGGGATTTGAGATTTGACTGCTTGAGTCCGATCTGCCGATACTTCTCCCTTCAGCATGCTTTTCTTCAGTGGAGATCACCGCACACTCAAGGCATGGGACGCCTTTATTATCCGCTGAGTCTTCATATTGCTGATAACCTGCCCCAAAGAAGCAAGATACTATGTCAATAGTTCATCTTGCTCTTCTCACTTCAGCTTAGAAATGGCTCTGGAGGTGGAATTCTTCATCAGGGAACGCTCCTCCGACGCTGATATCTTGAATCTGCCGATGATCAAGTCAGTATAATCCTGATGCTTACACTCATTATCATTGACATGTTTGGAGTACGTAATTTTCGTGTCACAAAAGTGCAAAACTTATGGGAGACGATATGAGCGATCAGTTGCAGGAACTATTACAACGCATTCATAATGATGGAGTTAAGAAGGCGCAGGATGAGGCGCAAGAGATCTTGGAGGCAGCAGAAACCCAAGCCAATGATCTAATCGATAAGGCACAAGCTGAAGCTGAACAGATTATTGCCAATGCTCGCAGGACAGCAGATGATCTGCATAAGAACACCGATTCGGACATCAAACTTGGGGCACAGCATACGATGAGCGTCATCAAGCATAAGATCACCGAAGTCCTGCTCAATACCGCCATCGAACAGCCCGTGAAAGAGAGTTTTCAAGCCCAATCCTTTCTCCGGGATTTGATTCTGGAAGTGGTTAAGGCATGGCATAGTTCATCCGATTCCATCAGATTGATCTTGCCGGAGCAGTTGCAGAACAAGCTGGATGATCTATTACGCCAATCCATCCCCGATGCATTGAGCCGTCAGATCAAGGTGGAATTCAGTCCCCAGATGAAGGACGGCTTTGCCATAGTACCCCAGGACGGTACCTATAAACTCAGTTTCACCGATGCGGACTTCGTCAATCTGTTCCGTTCATATCTGCGTCCCCGCACTGCCAAACTGCTTTTCAAAGACGAATAACCGGCTCTCATGGGAAAAGAGTATTACTATCTGGTGGCGGGTCTGCCCAACATCACTTTTGATGATTCCAAGCTGCCCCGAACACCTGCAGAGCTAATGAGCGAGGCGAGGAATCATCTCTCGGACAATGATCAGTCCCTTTTGCGAGCGCTGTTTATACCGGTTGATCTGGATAACCTGATCAATATCATCTTCCAGAACGAGGCGGAGTATGACGAGCGGGGTTTGATCGCCCGGGATGAATGGGAGCGGATCATTGAAACCATCAGGGAAGAACGCAACAGCTATGACTATCATGGTTTCCCTGACCTGCCCGCATTTATCGAAGAGCATATCCGGCAGTATCTTGATGCGGAGGATGATCTTTCTCCGATCGGATGGGAACACAGCATCACCACTGCGTTCTATCATTGGACGCAAGAGCAGGACAACCGCTTTATCAATCAATGGTTTGCCTTTAACCGTGATCTGAAGAACATCATCATCGCCCTGAACGGCAAGCGCTTTGGCTTTAAGTATGACACCCAGTTGATCGGCGATAACGAAATCGTGGAAAAACTCATCAAGAGCAGTGCAATCGACTTTGGTCTGGGTAAGCAGTTTCCGCTCTTTGATCTTATCCTGCGGGTCTTTGAGGTCAGGGACATCCTGGATCGGGAAAGGGGATATGATGCCCTGCGCTGGAAGTGGATCGATGAGCAGACCTTTTTTGACTATTTCACGGTGGACAGGGTGTTGGGCTATATGTGCAAACTGATGATCCTGGCAAGGTGGATGGCGCTTGATCCTGCAAAGGGCAGAGACGTCTTCCATGATACACTGGAAGAACTGGAAAATAGTTTTGCCTTCCCCGAAGAATTTGATCTGAAACAAAGAAAAAATAGATAAAGGTGCGCATAATGACGAAAGGAATTGTCACCGGCATTGTATCGAACTTGGTATTGATCGAAGTACAAGGACCCGTATCCCAGAACGAGATCTGCTCCGTCGTTCACGAGGGCTTGCCTCTGATGGCGGAAGTGATTAAGGTATTGGGTAATACGGCTTATGCTCAGGTCTTTGAGAGCACCCGCGGCATCCGCATCGGCACGGAAGTGGAATTTACAAAAAAGATGCTGGAGGTCAGCCTCGGACCGGGAATGCTCTCCAAGAATTATGACGGGCTCCAGCATGATCTGAACAAGATGAAGAGCGTCTTTCTCAAGCGTGGTGAATACACCGAAGCATTGGACTATGACGTTAAATGGGACTGGACTCCCATTGCCCAGCCCGGCGACAAGGTCACCGGCGGGGACTGGTTGGGAGAGGTGCCGGAGAACTGGATCAAACACAAGATCATGGTACCCTTTACGATGACGGCTGAATATACTATCAAAAGTGTCACTCCCGCCGGTCAATACACGATCGATGAGACTGTAGCAGTTCTGGTCGATAAAGCCAGTAAAGAGCATAAGATAAACATGATCCAGACCTGGCCGGTAAAACTATCGGTCAGAGCATACAAGGACAAACCCAGACCCTCGCGCCAGATGGAGACAGGTATCCGAACCATCGATACGCTCAATCCGATCGTGGAAGGCGGTACGGGCTTTATCCCCGGTCCTTTTGGTGCTGGTAAAACTGTATTGCAACATAGTTTATCCAAGAATGCCGAGGCGGATCTGATCATCGTAGCCGCTTGTGGTGAACGTGCCAACGAGGTGGTGGAACTCTTTACCGAATTCCCGCATCTGGATGACCCACGCACGGGCAGAAAACTGATGGAACGGACGATCATTATCTGTAACACATCCAATATGCCGGTAGCAGCGCGTGAAGCATCGGTCTATACCGCCATGACCATTGCTGAGTATTACAGGACAATGGGGCTCAAGGTGCTTTTGCTTGCCGATTCCACTTCCCGTTGGGCACAGGCTTTGCGGGAGATGTCAAACCGGATGGAAGAACTGCCCGGTCCGGATGCATTCCCGATGGATCTACCGGCAATCATCTCCAACTT
This sequence comes from Candidatus Cloacimonadota bacterium, assembly GCA_016875595.1. Classification (GTDB taxonomy): domain Bacteria; phylum Cloacimonadota; class Cloacimonadia; order Cloacimonadales; family Cloacimonadaceae; genus VGPI01. The sequence continues at coordinate 3,379 of VGPI01000046.1, read as the reverse complement.
CTATGCCCGGGCTGGCTTTGTCTATCTCAATAATGGCAATACCGGTTCGATCACCTTTATCGGCACAGTGTCACCTGCCGGCGGTAATCTCAAAGAGCCGGTTACGGAATCCACCAAGAAAGCTGCCCGCTGTTTCTATGCCTTGTCACAGGCAAGGGCGGACAGCAAGCGTTATCCGGCGGTCGATCCACTGGATTCCTATTCCAAATATCTCGAGTATGAGGAAGTGCAGGAGTACCTAAATGCCAATGTCTCTCCCAATTGGGTGGAAGAAGTGCTACATACAAAAGACCTGCTGATCCGTGGACGTGAAGCTTATGATCAGATCGGTATCCTTGGTGAGGACAGCGTTCCGCTCGCCTATCATGACCGCTATTGGAAATCGGAATTGATCGACCGGATCATCCTTCAGCAGGACGGCTTCGATCCGATCGATTCATCCACGCCAATGGCAAGGCAACGCTATATGCTTGAATTGATCCTTTCCATCTGCGACATGGATTTTGATTTTGATTCCTTTGAGGATGTGATGCCCTACTTCACCAAGATGATAAACTTATGCAAACAGATGAACTACGCGGAATATGGATCCGTTACTTTCAAACGCTATGAGAGTGAACTGCATACCCTGGTTGCCGAAAGGAGGATCTCCAAATGAACAGCACGGCTTTTCAGAAGATCTACACAAAGCTGAATCAGATTACCAAAGCGACCTGTTCCGTAAAAGCAGCAGGCGTGGGCAATGAAGAAATGGCGATCGTCTCTGGCAGGTATGCCCAGGTAGTGAAGATCATAGGCGATTCTGTAACGCTCCAGATCTTTTCCGGCACCGAAGGGATCGGCACCGATGCCGAGGTGGTGTTTTTGGGCAAACCGCCTGTACTCAAGGTAAGCGATCAACTGGCAGGCAGGTTCTTCAATGCTTATGGCGAGCCGATCGACGGCGGACCGGAAGTGGAAGGCGAGGAAGTGGAAATCGGCGGACCTTCCGTTAATCCGGTGCAGAGAAAACAGCCCTCCGAGCTTATCGCCACCGGTATCGCCGGTATAGATCTGAACAATACACTGGTGACCGGACAAAAGATACCCTTCTTTGCCGATCCCGACCAGCCCTTCAATCAGGTGATGGCAACCGTGGCACTAAGAGCCGAAGCGGACAAGATTATTCTGGGCGGGATGGGTCTGTCCAATGACGATTATCTATACTATAAGAATACCTTTGAGAATGCCGGCGTCATCGACCGCATCATCTCCTTTGTCAATACCACCGAAAATCCACCGGTGGAACGTCTGCTCGTTCCCAATATGGCATTGACCGCTGCCGAGTATTTTGCGCTGGAGAAAAAGGAAAAGGTCTTGGTCTTGCTCACCGATATGACACTGTATTGTGATGCGCTGAGTATCGTGTCCAACCGTATGGATCAGATCCCCTCCAAGGACAGTATGCCGGGCTCACTCTACAGTGACCTGGCAAAACTCTACGAGAAGGCAGCCCAATTCCCGGATGGCGGCTCGATCACGATCATCGCCGTGACCACTCTTTCCGGTGGCGACATCACCCACGCCATTCCCGATAATACCGGTTATATCACAGAAGGACAGTTGTATCTGCGCCGTGATACCGATATCTCCAGGGTCATCGTCGATCCCTTCCGATCCTTGTCACGTTTGAAGCAGCTCGTGATCGGTAAAAAGACCCGCGAGGATCACCCTCAGGTGATGAACACTGCCATTCGCCTCTACGCCGATGCAGCCAATGCCAAAACCAAGCTGGAGAATGGATTTGACCTGTCCGATTACGACGAGCGTGTGCTGAAGTTCGCCCGCGAATATTCTCAGGCGATCCTTGCTATTGATGTCAATATCGACACGGTAAATATGCTCGATACCTGCTGGGAGCTCTTTAAAAAACACTTCAATAAGCACGAGATCGGCATCAAAGAAGAATTTATGACTCAATACTGGAAGTAAGCGGTGGAACTGAAGTTTCAGTACAACAAGACCTCGCTGCATGCGATCAGAAAGCAACTCAAGATCCGTGAGGATGCCCTACCGACGCTCAAGAACAAGGAATCTGCGCTCAGAGCGGAGGTGCAAAAAGCCCGCGATAAAGCGCATGAACTGGATGTTCAAATTCAGCAGCGCTTTACTGAGCTGGACAAACTGCATCGCATCTGGTCAGAATTTGATCCGTCGCTGGTATCCATCAAGAACGTGGAGATCGAGTCGCGCAAGATCGCTGGTGTTCGGACGCCGATACTCAAACAGATCGATTATGAACTGGGTGAATTCAATATGTTTAATGCCCCATCCTGGTATCATGAGGGATTGGAGATACTCAAGTCGCTCTCCCAGTTACAGATCGAACGGCTGCTTTTCCTGCGTAAAATGCACATCCTGGATTATGTCCGCAAGAAGACCACCCAAAAGGTAAACCTGTATGAGAAGGCGCAAATCCCGGCTTTCAACGATGCCATCCGCAAGATCAAGCGTTTCCTGGAAGACGAGGAAACCCTCTCCAAAGCAGCGCAAAAGATCCTGAAAAACCGGATGGTAAAAGAGGCGGCATCATGATCGAGAGCATGAGAAAATATACTTTCGTCATCTATCGCCCCGATTATCCCGATCTCCTTAGCCGGATGCAGGAACTGGGCATGGTGCATATCAGCCGTTCCAGCGAAGCCAAGACGGAAAACCTGCTCAAGACCCAGGACCTGATCGAACGGATGAATTCCGCCGCCAAGTATGTAGATAAGTACATCACTGACGAATCGGAAACGCTACATACCGTCTATCACACGATGAAGATCCTAAAGCAGGTGGAAGATGCCGTCCAGACCAAGGAAGCCCTCCAGCGTCAAGCCGATGGACAGCGCAAAGCGATCACGGAGCTGAAGCCCTGGGGTCACTTCGACCGGCAATTGGTAAATGAACTCAAAACCAAAGGCATTGAGGTCGATTTCTACACCTGCCCCAAGAACCACTTTCGGGACGAGTGGAAAAAGGAACTGTGTCTGCAGGAACTATCAATCGCTGCTGGTATTGTGTACTTTGTGGTCGTTCACTGGGAAGATGAACCGGTCAATTTCGATTCCGACAGATTCCGCTTTCCGGACAGGTCTTTGAACGAACTGGAAAGGGAACTGAAGGCAACTCAGGAAAAACTAACCGAGATCGAGACCTTCTTCCAGACCTACAGCCGGAGTTATTACCTGCGGTTCCAGGATGAGATCATCAAACTCACCGCTGATTATGATTACGAAGATGCAGTGCAGCAGGGAATTCCTGAAGCAGATGAACATATCATGGTATTGATCGGCTGGATTCCCCAACGCCTCGAGGCAGACCTTGTTCAGTTCATCAGTAAACAGAACATCAT
>VGPI01000045.1 GCA_016875595.1 Candidatus Cloacimonadota bacterium | reverse complement strand
TCTTCCGAAAGAAGGAGGGGGGAACTGATCAGTGTGATGGGACAAAGCGGATGTGGGAAATCCACTCTGATCAAGACATTACGTGCTGAGATTATCACTATTTATGGTGAGATAACTTTGGATGGGAAAAATCTATACGATAATGCCTCTCATTATACCCGTCACTTCGGCTATGTACTCCAAGATGATCTGCTCTATCCCTATCTGACTGTCTATGAAAATCTCTGGTTCAGAGGACGCCTCCGCTTACCCAAGCTGTCCACTGCCAATCTTGACCGGAAGATCAATAATAACCTCCAGCAAACGAACCTTGTGCATCGAAGAGACACCAGGGTGGGCGATTCCACCAAAAAACTCTTCAATGGCGGAGAGCGAAAGTGATTGAATATCGCATTGGAGCTGCTGATCGAGCCAGTGGTTATTATATGTAGGACATCATATCATATCCCGAATACGCTGAATCGGGAGAATTAGTATATGAACAGCAACCATCGCAAGATCAATGCGATCGAAAAAAGAGATTGACATAACTAAGCCGGTACAAACATAATGCCACCACGTATAAAGAGCTTGTTTTGCAACGTGATAAGATCAATGGAGAAATGACTGCCATTGCTGGGAGATGGGATCCGGATATAGTGAATAATGTGTATCTTACGACATCTGTCAATCTGATGGACGGGAAATTTTGGAATAGCAAGGAGAATGTTGTTCTTTCGAGCTACAAAATCTTCGGTTCGAACAGATTACGCACTTGGAACCACAATCTCATGGTGTTAGCGATCTACTTGTTTGTGTTCAACGCTACATGTGTATTTAAAATACAGTATCCGCTCAAAGATTAGGAGGACCGAGATGAAGAAGCCGATCTGGATCGTAATTGTACTGATCATGGTCCTGGCGATAAGCGCCTGCAAGGATAAGAAAAAAGACGATACCTTACCAGTGGGAGAAGAGGGAGAATCGCAAGTTACTCTCTTCGCCCCGTTACCCTCATTTAAAGCTGTTTTTACTGCTCTGGATCAACTGGAATCGCGGGATATCTCTGCAGCAATACCTACTGATATGTACAAGACAAAACAGGATCCCTACCGCAATTCGTTTGCCTTGGGAGTGTTAACTGCCGATGCCATCATTGCCGTCCGGGGTAGAAACAAAAGCAAATTGATGACAATTGCCAATGAAATGAAGCGAATCACCACTCTGCTCAATCTCGAAGCAGAAGTTCCCCAATTGAACGATGACATCAAGACCCTGGTTGAGAAAGAGCAATGGAGTGAATTGGAACAAACTCTGGATAAGCACAAGAAAGTAGTTGAGGACAAGCTCTGGGAACGAGAAGACCTTGACCAATACACTCTTATGGTATTAGGTGGCTGGACAGAAGCAGCCAATCGGGTGTCCTGGCTGATCAATCGCAATTTTACCGCTGAACGTACCAAAGTACTTAAACAAAAGGGAACCTGGAACGATATTTACAGTAACATGAAGCTCATCAATTCAGCTTCTATTGTCAACGAAGCTTACTACAAACCGGTATTGGAGCTGATCGAAAAAGTCAAGGCAGTTTTAGATGCTGAGATCGAAGGCACCTATTCTCTGACTCAAACCGAAGAGATACTCAAGCAGACCGATCTTATCAAAGCTGAGTTTCAGAAATAGTAAATTAAGTGCGCTTGGCAAAGATCGCTGTTTACTCCATTTTATATAATAAGAAGAACCGGTGGCGGTTAAATTTCCACTGGTTGGTTTGCGGGGATAAGTATGAGTGTTTGTTCTGATACATCGATGGAGCTGATGATATGAGACATATCTTATTGATAGCATCGTTAATGTGTTTGTTAACGGATGTAATACACGCACAGACAACATCATTTGAGGTAAAGGATTATCCTTGGGACGATGGTAAAAAACTGATCCTGGAATGGAAGATTGGGGCAGGGCTTGATTCTTTAAGGATACAAAAGGCGGATCCGGAAGGTAATTTTATCACGATCTATGATACCACCGAGTCATTTGGTTCCATCGTTGATGATGATGTTCAGCCCGAGCAGGAAGCTGAATATCTCATGATCGCTTACAATCAATCCACCAGTGATAGTGTCGTGGTCAGCCGGGGCATGACACCCCTTGTCCAATGGTACAATCTCCAGAAAACGCCGTTGTTGATAACCATGCTTTTATTGAGCGGAATGATCCTCTATTATATCTTTGCTTCGAAACGGGGGAAGGAGTTCTTCATTCGCCGGATCAATGCCCTGGACTCGATGGAGGAAGCGATCGGCAGAGCCACGGAAAAGGGAAAACCGATCCTCTTTGTTCCCGGCATCGGTGATCTGGATGAGATTCAGACCATAGCAAGTCTGACTATACTGAGTCATTTGGCATATCGTGCTGCTCAATATGATGCAGACATCATTGTCCCGGTCCGTTTTTCCATGGTTTTAACCGCTGCCCGGGAAGTGGTCAAAGAAGCATATATCCGAGCTGGCAGAGCAGATGCATATCGTAGTGATCGGGTCTTTTACCTGACTGACGATCAGTTTGGTTACGTTGCTGGTATTGATGGAATAATGGTACGTGAACAACCCGCAGCGAATTTCTTTCTCGGTTCATTCTATGCCGAGTCGCTGATCCTGGCAGAGACCGGATTCAGTACGGGTGCTATTCAGACATCGGGCACTGCCAATGCGCATCAACTTCCCTTTTTTATAGTTGCATGTGACTGGACTTTGATAGGCGAAGAGCTCTTTGCGGCTTCTGCCTATCTTTCGAGGGATGCCCAGCAACTGGGCAGCTTGAAAGGTCACGACTTCGGCAAAATACTCTGCATTGCATTGATCCTGGTCGGCGCTGTCCTCGAATACAGCGGGATTCATTGGTTAAGCAACATGTTTAATTTGGGATAGATTATGAAAAGAACAATACCTATGATCATCACCTTCATCGTTGGAATGCTCGTCATCATATCCGAATTTGTTCCTCACAAACCATTTGGACCGATCGCCGGAACACTGGAAAACTGGTTTCTGATCATTGCCGGATTTACGATCATTCTGGGTGTTTTGAGTTTGATCCGGATGAACAGCATCAAGATCAAATCCCGGGCTGAGAACTGGCAGTATTTTCTTGCCGGATTGATCAGCTTTGGAGTAATGGTATTAGTGGGAGTGTTCTGGGGGATGCAGGAGTCCAGCGGCATCCTTGGCCACGGTGAGAAGATCTCCGCCTGGCTGGGCACACCGCCAACTAAACCATTCGACTATCTCTTTAACAACTTGTTCATTCACCTATCAGCAACCATGTTTTCATTACTTGCTTTTTATATTGCTTCGGCAGCATACCGGGCTTTTATAATCCGCAGTTTCGAGTCCAATCTGCTGATGATCACGGCAGTGATCATCATGTTGGGACGTACCAGCTTGGGCACAATCATGACCGGTTGGCTGCCACCCAGCTTGCAGTTTCTCCATCTGCCACGGATTGCCGATTACATCATGATGTATCCCAATTCTGCAGCACAACGGGCGATCATGATCAGTGCTGCCTTGGGAGTGATTGGAAGCAGTTTGCGTATCATCCTCGGGATTGAACGGTCCTATCTGGGAGGTGGCAAATGAGTAGTGTCAATACTTCCGTCAGATGGGAACGGATGATCCTGTATGTTATCCTGTTTCTCGGTGTTATGCTACCGCTGATCTTTCACATTGGCTGGAAAACAGATGTCTCACCCCATGTCCAAATGGTGCATGATCTGGTCGAGAATACGCCTGCGGGCAGCACCGTTCTGATCTCGTTTGATTATGAGCCTTCTACTATGCCGGAATTGAAGCCGATGGCATTGAGTTTGGTGGATCATGCCTGGCAGAGGGGTCACAAAGTGATCGCCGTTGCTCTCTGGCCCATGGGTGTGCAGATGGCAAATGATGTATTTCAGGAACTCACTGCCCTACCGGTGACCGATATCGCTGCTGATCAATCATCTGGTGAAACGAAAACCAGTGTCGCATCTGATTCTACAAAAGTGGCACTATCCGGAGTTGAAAACGCTCCCGATAGTACAATTGCCAGACATACAGATAAGAAGTACGGCATTGACTATGTCAATCTGGGTTTCAAACCCGGTGGAATGGTCACGATCAAAGCAATGGGTCGTAGCATTCACGAAACCTTTCCCGCAGATGCATTTGGAACTCCGGTTGGTTCACTGCCGATCATGGATGATATTGTGCGTTTGAGGGATTTGGGTTATGTTATGTCACTTTCTGCCGGTGATCCTGGACTCAAACAGTGGATCATGGTAGCGCATGATAATTTCAAGGTCTTGGTTAGTGGTGGAACCACTGCCGTCAGTGCCCCCGGTTTCCTACCCTACATCAATAATCGTGATCAATTGCGGGGGGTGATGGGTGGCTTGAAAGGAGCGGCGGAATATGAAAAACTCCGGGGTGTTTTCGGTCCGGCCTCGATCAAGATGGATTCACAGTCCATTGCTCATGTGATAATCCTGATCTTTATTGCGATCGGTAATATCAAGGCATACCGGCGTCGTAAAGCACAACGCAGAAAGTCAGAGAAGGCATAGGAGGAAGACATGGCAGAAATAATGACCATCATAGGAATTTGGATCGGGGTTTTTCTCACCTTCAGCATATTCAGTTTCCTTTACCGGGACAATCCCTTCTACCGTTTTGCCGAACAGGTCTTTGTCGGCTTGTCTGCGGCCTACGGCTTCATTTACATCATCTATAATGTGTTGGTACCCAATCTGTTCACACCTGTGTTAAGCGATTTTAACCAGAACTGGTTGCTCATCATTCCCGGAGTACTTGGTGTCCTGATGTTGGTGAGGATCTATCCTCCGGCGGAGTGGATCAGCCGATATCCCCTGGCTGTCGTAATTGGCACATCAGCCGGGATCAGCTTGCTCTTCTACCTCAAATCCGACTTTATGAACCAGATCGCTGCCACGATGATCAACCCCTTTGAGACGCCGAATGTCAGCGCGATAAGTGGTGGACTGCTGATCATCATCGGTACCATCTGTGGGGTATATTTCTTCTATTTCAGTAAGAGACAGGAAGGGGTTTTTGCCATTCCTTCCCGGATAGGTATCTGGTTTTTAATGGTAAGTTTCGGTGCCTCTTTCGGTTATACCGTCATGGCACGGATTTCATTGCTGATCGGCAGGATAGAATTCCTGCTTACCGATTGGCTGCACATCATCAAATAAAAGGAGTTGGATCATGTTACAATTACATCACCGGTTCATGCAGACCGCCAAACGTTTTGGCAGCAAGATCGCTATCTATGATAAAGCGACGAACAAGGAATATACCTATGGCAAAATGCTGATCGCCTCGCTTATTCTCAAGGAACACATCGCTCAGATCAAAAACAAGTACGTGGGCATCATGTTACCCACCTCGGCAGGATGTATGCTGTCCGTAATTGCAACTTTGATGAATGGTAAAATTCCGGTTATGATCAACTATGCCACCGGTGCTTTGGACAATGCCCGCTATGCCCAGGATAAATGCCGCTTCAAAACCATGATCACCAGCAAGAAACTGATGGAAAAACTCGATCTGGAACCGATCGACGGTATGATCATGATCGAGGATATCCTGCTCAAAGTGACCACATTGGCAAAGCTAAAAGCAGCGCTCCTCTCCAAGCTTCCCTTGAATCTTCTTTCGGGTATTGTGCACAAGGGTAGCCAATCCGAGGTTGCCACCATCCTGTTTACCAGTGGCAGCGAAAAAGAACCCAAAGCAGTACAGCTGTCTCACCGCAATATCCTCCACAATGTTGATAATGTCCCACAAGTCGCTGCCATTAGCTCAAATGATATCTTTATGTCAATCCTGCCTCTCTTTCACGTGTTTGGTTTAACGGTGGATTTCTGGTTACCGATCATTTTGGGCGCGACCATAGTCACGTATCCCAATCCACTCGATTACCGGGAGGTCAGTCGCTTTGTCCGTGAACACAAAGCCACATTGATCGCTGCCACGCCATCATTCTTTTATGGATATCTTCAGAAGTCTGATCCCGGAGATTTTTCCTCCGTCAATTTTGCTATTGCCGGAGCGGATAAACTGCCCGATAAAGTCTATGATGGCTTCCTGAAAAAGCACAACGTGAAAATATACGAAGGATATGGCACTACCGAGACCAGCCCGGTCATTTCCTCCAATACACCTACATATCACAAACTGGGTAGCATCGGAAAACCTATCCCGGATGTTTCCGTCAGGATCCTCGATATCAATACCGATAAAGTGCTCGGAGCCAATCAGGAAGGTAAGATCCTTGTCAAGGGAGACCTCGTCATGGAGGGTTATCTTGGCGACCTCGAAGAGACCTCGCTCCGTATTCACAACGGCTGGTATGATACCGGAGACATCGGAGTGATCGATGATGATGGCTTCCTCTGGCATCGGGGACGGCTCAAGCGGTTTGTCAAAGTTGGCGGTGAAATGGTCTCCCTCGTAAAAGTGGAGGATCTACTCAGCCGGCTTTTACCCGAGGATGTCATCTGTTGCGTAGTGGACGTTCCCAACCCCAGCAAGGGAGCCGACGTGGTTGCCGCTGTAGCCAATGGTAATTTTGATATGCAATCGGTTCTTAAACAATTGAAAAAAGAACTACCTGCCATAGCAATTCCACGACAATTCTACGTCATTGAGAACATCCCGATGATGGCAAGCGGTAAAGTCAATTTCCGGGAAGTGGAGCGCATCTGCCGCGACCGAAACGCCAATGGTGGCAGTTGATTAAGATCGTCGGGGCGGTATCCGATCCACCCCTTTCAGCAATTGCTTATGAAAGGAGACAATTTGGAGATATCCACTGCTCCGCAGCTTCCATTGGATAGATTGGAATAATGGACATCTGGAATCTTCTTGCCGCTGATATGCGGTTCAATGACTTGATTGCTCAGGTCAAGCATGTTTCACACTGCATCCGGATGAATGGTTGGGCGGAAGCCAATGCCGGAAACCTGTCTATCAACATTAGTTCTTTGCTCGACCCCCTTCCGGAATGTCGGGGAAAATACTGGTTTCTGGTTTCCCGCACCGGTTCCCGTTATCGTGATCTGGCTTGTGATCCGGTCAACGGTCTTATGGTAGCAGCCGTTAATGGATCTCCCTCTGGATCGCTTTCATCCCGCGATCAATCTTCGGAACAGGATCATTTCCAGCCCTTTGGCTCCAAGCCAACTTCCGAGTGGGTCACCCATCGGGCTTTGCATCACCGGTTGATCGAACTGGGTCTGGAGGGACAGGTTGTTTTGCATGCCCACCCCAATCCCATTATTCTCCTTTCTTCGCTTCCGGAATATGGCAAGGCATTGGATGCCACCCTAATCGACTTGCTCCCTGAAGTGAATATCTTCCTGCCCAATGGTATTGGATACGTTCCCGTTTGCCCTCCAGGATCACCGGAACTGGCAGATCACACTCTCCGACTCATGGATTCCCACCAGGTGATCATCTGGCAAAAACATGGTATCCTGGCTATTGCCCCCGATCTGGCAAGTGCTCTGGATACACTCGAGGTTACGGTCAAAGCAGCCGAACTGTATCTGTACCTCAGAAAATCTTGATAACTCCTTTTTTCCACTGTCCTCCTTGCTTGATTACCTTAGTATAACCTTAGTATAACCTTACGACCGTAAGGTTATACTAAGGTTATACTAAGGTAATCAAGCAAGGAGAGGAGGTGGTGACCTGTCAGTCGGGACGCGGCTGCCATCGAAAGCTGGGGTCACTGAATGGGAGTAGGATGGAGAGGATTACATCGTTGGAATAAGCAACATACTACATTATAGAGGGATAACGTATGGGCGACCGTAGGTGTTGAAAACCATCAACACATTATTCGGGGAAGAGTTTTTTTTGTTTTGACAGGATTGATGTGCAGACAGACGGTAAAAGTGAAGTAATCATAGGAGACGATAGTCAAGATTGATGGATTGTATGAAACTGCGTAGCCGGACCTTAGTGTGTCTTATGTTGTCAATAGTGGTGTTGTTTCTTCTATTGTCCTGCCGGAAAAAAACGGATACAAGTGATGGTGACAGTCGATCTGATGCAGTTGCAACGGCTGATACCTCAGGATTGATCACCGTCAGATTTCGCCCGCAGTGGCTGCATCAGGCACAATTTGCCGGCGTTTATGTAGCCCATGCGAAGGGCATATATCGGGATTATGGATTGAATGTCATCATTCAGGACGGAGGTCCTGACTATCCTGCGGCAAAATCATTGAGAGACGGTGATTCAGAGTTTGTTTCCTTGTTTCTCTTGACCGCTATGGCTCAAGCCGATGAAGGACTGCGTTTGGTCAATGTCGCTCAGGTCTCGCAGAGGTCATCGTTTATGATCGCAGCCAAGCAGAGTTCCGGGATTAGAGAACCCAAGGACCTCAATGGCCGTAAGGTGGGTTTGTGGTACTCTGATTTTCGGGAGATCGCCCTGCTCTTTCTCCAAAAGAACAATGTCGAAGCGGAGATTATTCCGGTCGATTGGACGATCAATCTGCTCCTGTCAGATGCGATCGATGCGCTTAACGTGATGCGGTATAACGAATACCATCAACTGATGCAAGCCGGGCTTGATCCGGAGGAGATGACTGTCTTTGAAATGGCGGATCACGGCTTGAATATACCCGAGGATGGAATTTATTGCACACGGGAGTTTTACAATTTCAATCCGAAGCTGGCTCGGGATTTTGGAGAAGCAACCATGGACGGATGGTTGTATGCGATCAATAATCCCGAGGAAGCACTGGATATAGTGATGGATATAATGCGCCGCAGTTATATCCCAGCCAACCGTCCTCACCAGAGATGGATGCTCAATGTGCAACGGGATGTGATCCTGGCAAGACCCGAAATGGTTGGCAAGCTGGAGGAATCAGTTTTCAATACCGCCAAGGGGATGCTTATTGATCACGCCGGGATGAAAGTCCCTGTAAGTTTCCGGGAGTTTGTTGCCAATGCAGTTGATTAGATACATGCGGTCGTCTCTTGCCTATCAATTGATCACCATGATCTTCCTTGTGGTCGTGATCTTCCTGATCATATCAGTCGTTTTGACCCGGGGAATAATGACCCGGGCAATGTTGCGAAATACTGAAAGGACTTTGAATTACCTGGTCAGTGACAATATCCGGAGCATTCAGAATCGTTTGGAACAAATCCAGGGAAGAGCGCAGGACATTCTGTCCCTGATCCACACCAGGACACTGCCTGATGAGGAACCGGAAGCCGATCCCGCTATTGCTGCTTTCCTGCATGATATGTTGAAACGCAACCCCGAGATCGAATCAGTTTATCTGGCTTATGACAAAGACCTTGTACCGCAGAATCCCGGTGCCCGTGGGTATTACATCAATCTGGGTAAGTTTACGATTCTTGATCTCAATCGGTTGGGGATCGACTTCCGGAATCGGGACTGGTTTCAGATACCACAACTGACGAAGAAAGAACATTGGTCGGAGCCGTGGTTTGACGCCGATGGCAAGAAACTGATGATCACATCGTATTCGCTGCCGATTTATGGAGATAACGTTGATGAAGTGATCGGGATCATCCGGCTGGATATCGCGTTGAGCGCGTTGCAGAGAAAGGTGATCAGTTCGAACCACCAGCACCAGGGATCAGCGATCTTGATCTCTCACAGTGGTCGGATCCTCGTCCATGAGGATGAATCCAAATTGTTGAATGAAACGATCTTCAGTTTGGCAGAAGAGGATAATGATATTCTTTTAAGGCAGATCGGTAAAGATATGCTGGCTGGTAAACACGATTTCGTGAAGTTGAGTGAGACCGGCGGTAGCAGTCAATGGATTTGTTATGCCCCGCTGGTCCTGAATAATTGGTCTTTGGGCATTATCTTTAATGAGAAAGATATATTCAGGGATCTGAATACCTTACTGCTTATTCTGACTCTGTTTTTAATTGGTGGTTTTCTGGCTATCGCCATTATCATATCGTACATGGCATGGCGGATAAACAGCCCCTTGAGGCAGTTGGCTGCTGCAACCTACAGCATCGGTCAGGGTGATTTTGAGGTCGATGTTCCACTGTCCACCAGTTTTAATGAGATCCGCTATCTTTCCAATGCAATTGTAAACATGCGCGATTCCCTGAGGCTATACATGGCTGATCTGTTGAGCACGACCGCGGCAAAAAACCGGATTGAATCAGAGCTCAGAATAGCATCGCTGGTCCAGAAGAATCTGATTCCACAGAATAACGATCAAACCAGGCTGTTTCCCGGATTACGCGTCTTTGGAATCTTGGAGCCGGCAAAAGATATCGGTGGTGATCTGTTTGACTATTTCCGTCTGGATGAATCCCGATTCTGTTTTGTGATCGCTGATGTTTTGGGCAATGGGCTGGTGGCGGCGATGACCATGATCGTTGTCAATACCCTGATCCGTACCAAGGCAAGAACCGCCGGATCCTTGAAGCAATTGCTATTGGATGTAAACAATTACCTCTGTGAGACCCAGAGCGAATCCAATTTCGTGACGGCGATCATCGGCATGATCGATTTAAGGACGGGTTTGATGGAATATAGCAATGCGGGTCATGTACCGATGTATCTGCGCAAAGTGGGACGTCACCTGGTCAAGTATGGCGAAACCCAATCGACTGCATTGGGTATCTTTCCCGATATCGAGGTCGAAACCAGAACCTTACAACTGGACTTGGGAGACACGGTTATTCTCTTTACCGATGGAATTACCGAGGCAATGAGCAAAGCAGAGGCGTTTTTTGGGGAACAGAGATTGGAGCTCTTAATTCAGGATCTGCACAATCCGGAGCCGGAGACAATAGTAAAGTCGATCTTGAATAGCGTACGTGATTTCACCGATCAGAACAAACAGACAGACGATACGACCATTCTCGTGATCGAATATCTACACCCGATGGTAAGAATCTAATCGACCAGTTCAAACAACTTGGCGACTGCTGCCGCCGGAGCTATCTCGCCGGTCAGAACTTTGGAACGGAACTGGGGATAGATTGGTTTGATCTTCTCATTGTCATAGAATTTGCGGATCAAGGTCTCCTCAATCATTGATTCAAACCATTGGGCGATTTGGGTTTGACGGCGTAGCGCAAACTGTCCGGTACGGTCTGTCAGCTCCAGAAAGGCGGATATATTCTGCCAGACTTCAGCCAATCCGCTACGATTCAAGGCGGAGCAGATAACAGCCCGGGTCTTCCATCCCGAAGTGGCGGGCTGGATGTAGTGTAATGCCTGATTGAGTTCCGCTTGGGCTCGTTTGGCGGCTTGGACGTTACTGCCATCTGCTTTATTGACCACGAGCAGATCAGCCAGTTCCATGATGCCCTTCTTGATGCCCTGCAGTTCATCTCCCGCTCCGGCGATCTGCATCAACACAAAGAAATCGACCATGCTGCGGACGCTGATCTCGCTTTGTCCGACGCCGATGGTTTCCACCAGGATGATATCATAACCGGCTGCTTCACAGAGAATGATCGTCTCCCTGGTCTTCCGGGCAACTCCGCCGAGGATGCCACCGCTCGGAGAAGGACGGATGAAGCTACGAGGATGACGGGAGAGCCCTTCCATCCGTGTCTTGTCTCCCAGTATGCTGCCTTTGCTCACGCTGCTGCTGGGATCGATCGCCAATACTGCCACCCGGTGACCGCGTTCGATCAACCACAAACCAAATGCCTCGATAAAAGTGCTTTTTCCTGCGCCAGGCACACCGGTGATACCAATGCGGATGGAATTGCCGGAAAAGGGCTGGAGTTCTTTGATCAGGTCTTGCGCCTGGTTAAAATGCTTGGCAGAATTGCTCTCGATCAGCGTAATGGCTTTGGAGAGGTACGTTCGGTTACATTGTAAAATACCGGCTTTGAGGATGTCAATGCTCAATACTCTGGGATTCCGGCTCTTTGTGTGTCCGCTCAACGGGTCGCTTTCCTGCTGCGACCCAGCGCCTTCGGTCCGTTGCACAAGTATAGCTTGTCCATCATCCTCGATACTGTCACAGTCTTTGGA
>VGPI01000044.1 GCA_016875595.1 Candidatus Cloacimonadota bacterium | reverse complement strand
ATCGGGAACCTGCCAGAAGCGATCGAAAAACTGACCCAGACCACACTCCGTAACGTGATCGGCGGGCTGGAACTGGATAAGACCCTCATTTCCCGCGATACGATCAATGCCAAGCTCAGGGACATCCTGGACGAAGCCACCGATAAATGGGGCGTCAAGATCAACCGCGTGGAACTGCAGGACATCCTGCCTCCCGAAGAGATCAAGACCGCCATGGAAAAACAGATGCGTGCTGAACGTGACAAGCGTGCCAAGATCCTCCAGGCAGATGGAGAACGTGAATATCAGATCCGTGTCGCCGATGGTGAGAAACAAGCCAAGATCGCCCGTGCTGATGGAGAAGCCCAAGCCAAACTCCTGGTCGCCGATGCCGAACGCAAAGCGATCCAACTAATTGCCGAAGCCGTCCGTGATACATCCACCGATCCGGCACAGTACCAGATCGCACTGAAGTATGTTGCCGCCTTCCATGAGATCGTCAAGCAAGGCGATAAAACCGTCGTTGTTCCCTATGAATCCACGGCTTTACTCGGATCGCTCAAAACGATGGAGGGAATATTTAGGAAATAGCCCGACCAATTCTGCGATTCCACCGTCCGGCTTATCTTTCGGTCAAGCCCACGGTGTTGGTGTCCGCTGCGTGGTTAGCTATCCATAAATTGAACTTATACAGGAGGAAACAAATGTCCGAAATAATGTATATCAAAGCCAGGGAGATCCTTGATTCCCGCGGTAATCCAACGGTGCAGGCGGATGTCCATCTGGAATCAGGCGTGATCAGTAATGCCGCTGTACCCAGCGGCGCATCCACCGGTGAAAATGAAGCGCTGGAGCTCCGCGATGGCGATAAGAAGCGCTATCTGGGCAAGGGTGTGCTCAAAGCCGTGGAAAACATCAATGAGATCATCTATCCCGCCCTGAATGGCTTGGAATCAACCGAGCAGGAAAAACTCGACCGTGTTATGCTCGATCTGGACGGAACGCCTAATAAGGGCCGGCTCGGTGCCAATGCCATCCTTGCCGTTTCGATGGCGGTGGCACGTGCTTCGGCAATGGAACTGGGCATCCCGCTCCACCGTTATCTGGGTGGCACCAGTGGCAAAGTCCTGCCCGTACCCATGTCCAATATCATCAATGGTGGCGCTCATGCCGATAACAACGTCGATATTCAAGAGTTTATGATCATGCCTTTGGGTGCACCGACCTTCCGGGAAGGGCTCCGGATGAATGCCGAGGTCTTTCATACCCTCAAAGCGATCCTGCACGGTAAAGGACTGGCGACCTCCGTCGGCGACGAAGGCGGATTTGCTCCCAATCTCGCTTCCAATGAGGATGCCTTGATCGTGATCGTGCAAGCTATCGAAAAAGCCGGATACAAAGCCGGAAAGGACGTATTTATCGCTCTCGACGCCGCTGCCAGCAGTTTCTACAAAGACGGTAAATACTGTCTCGATGCCGAAGGTAAGAAACTATCCAGCAATGAGATGATCGATTATTACGTCCGCCTCTGCGACAAATACCCTATTGCCTCCCTGGAAGACGGACTGGCAGAGGGTGACTGGGATGGCTGGGTCAAGTTAAATGAACGCCTGGGCAGCCGTATCCAGATCGTGGGCGACGATATCTTCGTGACCAATCCGGAGATCATCAGGAAAGGGATTGCCCTCGATTGCGCCAATTCTGTCCTGATCAAGCTGAACCAGATCGGCAGCGTGTCCGAGACCATCGAAGCGATCAATCTCGCTCATCGCAACGGCTGGACAACGGTTGTCTCGCATCGCAGCGGCGAGACCTGTGACACCTTCATGGCAGACCTGGCGGTGGCTATGAACACCGGACAGATCAAGACCGGATCCTTGTCCCGCTCTGAGCGCATCGCCAAATACAACCGCCTGCTCCTGATCGAGGAACAGCTCGGGGACCTTGCCATCTATCCCGGCAGAGCGGTTATCCGCCAACTCTGACCGATATTGTAATCCCGAGCCGGAGTGTGAATAGCACTCCGGTTCTTTTTAACTCAGCTTCCGGTAAAGGAAATACAGGTAGCCCAGGAGATTGATATCCTGGTGCTCTTCCGGATTGATGACCATCGGCTGAAACTCCTCATTGATCGAAACAAGCACGATGTACTTCCTCCGGTCATCCAGGGTCAGTTTCTTCAGCGTGACTGAACCATCGATCCGCACCGCACAGATCCGATCGACCAGCTTCACCCAGTCCTGCGACTGACGGATCAGCACGACGTCATTATGACGGATCTCCGGTTCCATACTGTGTCCATTCACCCGCAGGCACATGTAGTCAGCGATGATGCCATTGATAACGCTCTTGCGCACCGTGACAAAATCCAGCACGGTGTCGATACTCTCAACGGCCTGACCGGCAGCGATCTCTCCCGTGACCGGAATATCCGTCACATCCGCATTCAGCACTTCTTCACGGGTCTGAATGATTTCCTTCAACTGCGCATCCAGAAAGCTCTGCAGGCGGTCAAGCCGGTTTACCGGAGCCTCTTTGGGGGTAGCGGGAACAATCTCAAACATACCACCCTTGCCGGTAAGAAACCAGTGCAGATTGACCCTGTAGTGCCGGGATAAATTGATTATTGTATCCAGGGAAGGCCGGATCCGGTCTGATTCCATCTGGGATACGGCTGACGGATTGACCTTGAGGGCAGCCGCAAATTCCTGTTGAGAAAGCCCCAAATGCCTGCGGATCTGTTTGATCCTTTCTCCAGTCATATCGGTCTCCTTTTTAGCATAACTAATGCAATATTTAGTATCATGGATCGATAATATCAGTATCACTATACTTGTCAAGGACTATTTCGCCGGATACTCCGCACCTTGTTTAGCAATGCTTATAATTCTGGCGTTAACATGCTTGTATCATATTCAGTTAACTTATACTATACGGTACCTAAAAAAAGCCCCTTGACAGGGGCTTTCGGGGGGGTCAGGAGGGTTTTTCGATGTACTTGTTGTCGTGAATTCTGAGAAGATTAAAACCCGAACCAGGGACCGACACTGAAGGTGATGCTTTGCATCTTGGTATTGGGACTGTTCTGGATATCAAAAGTGTCTTCGCCGATACCGGAGACCTTCCAGTCATCGGTCACCGGATAGCCATAAAGGTAGCCGACTTCGCCGCGCAATGCAAGCCAGTTCAATAGCCGCACCAACAGTTCTGCCCTGGGTTGAACGAGCAGATAACTCTTGGTGATATTGAGCTTAGTGTTGTTGGATTGGTACATCGTGCCGGTTATGTCATTCCAGTTATACAAGCCATTGCTATGGATCAATTCCAGATTGTGACTGCCACCGCCGAGCATGAAGCCAAGCGAGCCGACAAAAGTCCGGCTGATGGCAAAGCGCTTGTCCAGAGTAACGCCACCGAAACCAATGGAATAGACCATCTTATTCGTATAAGTAGAATCGTTGGGATCGACGCGCTGTGAGTTATCAGTATATCCGGCACCGACTCCGCCGATGAAATAACCCTTGCCCAGGGAGCCTTTTCCGCCACCGCCATGCATCACAAAACCATTATCCGGTATTGACTTCATTCCCAGGTCGGTGATCAGTTTATTGACGTCGGTCATATCCAGATCGATCCAGTAGGGTAGGTAAGAACCGCCGCCAAAACCAACGGTGAGCGATGCCCTGACCTTTTCATCCGGTGCCGAAGTGCGGCTGGCGCGCTGACCAAACGTAAAATCGATCAGTTGGACCTCGCCGGAGCGGAAGATCTTGAGCTTGACCTCATCACCCGGGCGGTAGTACTTTCGGATCTTATCAAATTCCTTATAGTTAACCACGATCTTGCCGTCGATCTCCATCAAGATGTCATCATCCATCAGGCGCACGTCCCAGGCTGGACTATTGGGCACCACACCGGTTATCAGCACCCCATACAGCTCCATATAACCAAGTTCCTGTGCTTTCGGATAGTTGAGGTCTTCGGTATAGATCCCTATGAAGGCCTGTTCACCTGCACCGGATTTGATGATGATCTCCCGCTGCACCTGTACCAGCGATGCATTGGGAACTCCCATCAGATCAGGATCGTCGATGGATATGGTGATCCTCGGTTTGTTCTCAGTGTTCTGTGCCATTACCAGGATCGGCACCAGCACCATCATGAATAATATCATCATTCTGCGTTTCATGTTTACCTCCATGTCTCATTTATGTTCTGATCCTCATAATTGCAAAGAGCGTGCCAATTCCTCAATTCACTTATATCTGACTGCATAACATCATCTTATGAGATTATTCCATACTGCCTCCAGCTATGATCATATCACTTTGATATAAATGACTATATGGAGTCCGTTGCACGTGATTCGAGCGCAATATCAGGAGGTAGAGAACAAATTGACATGATTAAAACGTGCTCGTTATACCTGCGCAGACGCCAGTCCAGTCCTTCTAAAACATAATCCAACAATCAGTAACAACAGACTGAATGCCTTGCCTCATCCTCAGCTCTCTGCTTTGAAGGCGTTAGTCAAGCGATTATCCCCTCTTAATCAAGCGTTAATAATTAACGCTTGATTAAGAGGGGATAATGACTTGATTAAGAGCGGCAAGCAAGAGGATAGAAGGGCTAAAGTTTTACGGTCTTTACGGTTCGGGAGTGATTTTGTCCCTGGATGCGGATGAGGTAGATGCCCGGTGGCAGGGAGCGCCGGTCATCGTCTTTGCCATCCCAGTTGAAGATCACCTCACCGGCGGGGCTGAGTCCGTCGTGGATGGTGCGGACGATCTGTCCGCGGAGGTTGTGGACGGTGACCCTGAGGAGAGTTTTGTGGTCGTTGTTGAGAACGATGGTGCTGTTTTCCCGGAACGGATTGGGGTAGTGGCTGCGGATGCTGAAGGCGGCGGGAACGGCGCTGTGGTCGTCAAGACCGACGGGATTGGCTTTGATGGAAACGAACACGGTGGAATTACTGGTCAGATTGACCCGGACATAGCAGACATTGAAACTGCCGGAAGTATCGACCTGTTCCAGGACTCCGTTGGTGACGGTGTAAGTGTAGCTGCCGGCGGGCATTTTGAAGCGGACGAGGGAATGCTCAAAGGAAATGGACTGATTATTGACCACGACGGCGCGGACGCTATCGGCGATGCCGGTATTGGAGGGATAGAAATTGATATTGATATTGCTGCCGGTGGTGCCGGCGTAGATCGTGTTGCAGGGTTGCAATTGCTGGCTATTGACCCGGATGATGCGATATGCACGGTTGCCATTGCAGACGCTACGCGTGGAGAGATTATAGGGCGTCTGGGTGATCGATCCGGAATTGGTGTGGGTATGACCCCAAAGTCCCATGGCAAAACCCAGGGAGGATAGCGAGATCTGGTCGGAAAAATCGTAGTGGTAAAAGAGGACCTTGGTGTGATGGGGATATAGGGTGAGGGTGTTGTTGAGCCAGATCATCTGGTTGTTGGTAAAACTCTGTCCGCCAAAGATCATCGACCACCAGTTGTCATAGTTGATGTAGCCCTCCATCCCGATGAAGTGCACATTATTATAGGTAAAACTATAATCCTGAGTATGTTGCGTCCAGGTGAGCGAGGGGTTGTAATTCCACTGCCAGCCGAAGTATTTCCACCAATGGCGGCGGGCACTGCCCTGCGGCGCGGGCGTGGAATTCCAGCCACCGATGTCGTGATTTCCGGAAACGACATAGATCGGCACCTGCATCTCATACAGGATGCGCTTGATCCAGGCATACCAGTATTGGCCGGCAAAACCCTCGAGCTCGCCTTCGTTGATGAGGTCTCCGGTAATGAGGACAAACTCCGGACGGATGAGATTGAGGTCGTCCATCACGGCACGGAAGTCATTGACCGCCAGCGAATCGGTGTCAAATCCATCGTCAGGCCAGTAGATCCGGGTGGGCATGTGCAGGTCGGTAATATGAGCAAAATAGTAGCTGGTTTTACGGGTGGGGATCACTTGCACGGCATTGCGGCTGAGGTCATCGATGCCACCGGAGGCAGTGACGCGCAGGTTGTAGAGTTCATAGACCGGCAGGTATGGCACCTGTGCCTGCAGGAGCCAGCGATCAGGCGAATTAACATACTGATAAGATAGCAGTTGCAGAGGGTGAATCTGGTTGCCGCGGAGCAGCGTTGCCGTCCAGTTCGTCGTCGTCGGCGGGGCGATACAGGTGATGGTAAAGGTCTCGCCGGGAATGACAATAACGGGGATATTGAGCAGCGGCAGTTGAATGACGGTCAGGGTATCGCCGGGAGCGTTGTAGGGAGAGGTGCGTCCTTCCTGCCCCGCCAGCGGTATAGCGATGACAAAACCGGCAAGGAGCAGGGTCAATAAGAGCAAGGTGTGCAGGGGTTCCGCTTTGCTACACACCCTGCTTAAGATGCTGTCGCCCCTACCGGGGCTTTCAATGTGGTCGCACCCTCTACGATAAAAAGGGCGCTGAGGAAAAGCGTCCCTACAGCCGGACAGAGTTCCACTTTTCTCCATCCCGATCACAATTGCTGGATCAGGTTTTTGGCGGTATCGACGGGGATGGCGAATCCGATGCCGATATTGCCGCCGCTTTCGGAGAAGATGAAGGTATTGATGCCGATGACCTCGCCGTTGATATTGATCAGCGGACCGCCGGAATTGCCGGGATTGATGGCGGCATCCGTCTGGATCATGTTCTTGTAGCTGCGTCCATCACCCCGGGGAGAGAAGTTACGGTTGGTCGCCGAGATCACGCCAACCGAGACGCTGGGCTTGGAATCATTCATCAAAATCCCGTAGGGGTTGCCGAGGGCGATCGACCATTCGCCGATGATCAGATCACTGGCGGAGCCGAGTTTTGCCCAGGGAATGCCATTGCCGGAGATCTTGAGGATGGCGAGGTCGCTGGAATTGTCGATCTTGACGATATCGGCGGGAAACTCACGTCTGTCCGGCAGGATCACTTTGATCTGGGTGGCACCTTGAACGACGTGGGCATTGGTGATCAGATAGCCATCGGGATCGTAAATAACTCCACTGCCAATGCTTTGTACCTCACGCTGGCGGGGGATGAAGTCGAAAAAATCAAAGAAAGGGATGCCAAAAGGATCACGGATACGGACGATCTCGGTTTTGATGACATTGACGCTGATCACCGCGGGCTCAACCGCTCCGACGGCAGCGGTGATGGCATTGTGACGGGTGACGGCGGCGGCGCGTTCTGTCGCTTGATTCTTGCCGTCACGCCCCCCCATGGTGTTGATCAGGATAATGGTCAAGCCGGCATTGAGCAGTAGTATGACGAGGATGATCAGGAGCCAACTGGGTCTGGACATGCTTACCTCACGCTTGTTTGACGCTGAATTTCTTGATGGCAAAGTTGACGATGGAGAGGTTGACCCGGGTGTCGTGGCAGGGTCCCTGCGGGCGTTCGTTGAGGATACCGAAGACAGGGAAGCGCCAGCACTCGCGGACGCCGTCGGTCAGGTCACGATGACAGGCGACGGCGATCACTATATCGGGACGGTATTCGCTGAGGATCTTTCTTGCCAGGGATCCGCCGGTGGCGATGGCGGACTTGATCCGGTGATCGAGGACGGTCTTTTTGAGGGCGGTCATGTCGCACTGTCCGCAGTCCTCGCACTCTGTCACCTCGCTGGTGATGCGGATCTTGCAGGCGGAATTCTGGAGGCAATGCGGCAGCAGGATGAGGATATTCTTGCTGTCCACGCTGCCAAAGTTACTGACAATGAGTTCATTGTTGAAATGCAGGAACGATTCCTGTAATTTCTTCTTGCTTTGGAAACCGATGCCACCCAGGAAACGGGCAAGAAAATAATAAACGTTGAACAGCATCCATTTGGCATAACTTACGAACCAGCGCGGCTTCAACTTCTGATGGGTCGCCAATAACACCAGTAACCAGGAACTGATCAGGATCGTCAGAAAGACGAAGACGACGATATAGACGGCAGTTTCCCAGACACCTGGTCCCAGGCGGTCATATCTGACCAGCGCCGTGGTGAAAAATAGAGCCAATATGAGCAGAAGCATCAAACTGACCAACAAGGGGAACTTTATGAAGGCAAAATATTGTTCTTTCATACTTCACTTCCTTTGCGTGATGAACTCAAGTTATACAAGCACAGCTTTTCCATTCGTAGGGTCGCTTTCCCTCAGCGACCCAGCACCGTAGGTTCGTTGCACAAGCGCAGCTTGTCTTTAATAAGAGTTATGCCTGTCGCTAATAATGTGTCAGACATCGGTCTGAGTTTCACCATATTACATCATAAGTCATTTGTCCTGAAGAACAATTCCCCAGGCATGAGGCGTGCTCCCAAGTGAAAAGCCCAGGCATCCATGATCGGCTTACCTGCCGGCTGAACACTGGTGACGAGGATCTGACAGTCGGCGCAATTGATGCTCCAACCGGTGTTTTTGACGATATTCTGGATACTGCCGGGGATATCTTGCGCAGCATCGTTGGTGGCTTCGCAGCGCATGATCTTGAGCATTTTGCCTCGCAATATCTGATAGGCGCCCGGCTCCAAAGAAAAGGCGCGGATGCGGTCAATTATATGCCCTGCCGGTTCCTGCCAGTCGATCAGGAGGTCTGCGCGGGTGATCTTGCGTGAATATGTGGCTGCGGAATCATTCTGGGGGAGGGGTATTTCCGTGTGAAGGTCACTGGTGGAAAGGAGATCCGGCAGCATCCTTGCTCCAGCGATCGCCAGGCGGTCATGCAACGAGGTGTAATTGTCCCCGGTATCAATGGGATAGGTCTGCTGGCGATAGATCGCACCGGCATCTAAGCGGGCATTGAGCTTGAAGATGGTGATGCCGGTCTCGGTCATGCCGTTCAGCAGTGCGGTCTGAATCGGAGTGGCACCACGTAACTGGGGAAGCAGCGAAGGATGCAGGTTGATCGCACCCAAACGCGCTGTCTGGCGGAGCTTACGACCGATCATTCCACCGTAGGAGACAGTGACTACCAGGTCGGGGTCAAGGTCTCTGACCAGGTTGATCGTTGCTTCATCATTGACATTATCGGGATGGATGAACGGGATGCCATGCTCGATGGCATAGGCACCCACGGGGGTAGGGATGGTTTTGAGGTGGCGCCCTTGGGGACGGGGTGGTTGCGTGATCACCAATAGCGGTGAGTGGTCTTTTGATCCGTGGAGCAATTGCAGTGAAGGCACCGCAAACGCGGAGGAACCAATAAAGACCAGGCGTCTAATCATCGTTGTCTTCTGCTTCCAGATCCGGGTTGTGGATGTCTTGGCGGATGTTTTCGCCGTTGACTGCCATGCTCTCCAGTTCTTTGAGGCGGGAGCGCAAGGTGAGCCGGGTTAGCATCCTTAGCTTGTCCGTAAAGAGGATACCGTAGAGATGGTCATATTCATGCTGGATAACGACGGCTTCCCAGCCCTCGGCGGTCTCTTCATGGTGGTTTCCTTCGAGATCAGTAAAGGAATAGCGGATACGGGAAGGACGGGTGACCTTGGCATAGATGCCGGGCAAACTCAGGCAGCCCTCTTCATTCTCGGTCTCGCCGCTTGCCTCAAGGATCTCGGGGTTGATCATCACGCGGGGATTGGGCACTTTGTCGTCTTTTGACCAATCCGTATCGATCACGAATACCCGCAATGATCTGCCGGCTTGCGGTGCCGCCATACCGATGCCGTCACGCTGGTACATCGTGTGAGTGAGATCACCAATGAAATCAATGATCTCAGGAGTGATCTCCTTGACCTCCTCTGCCTTGATACGCAGGACATTATCTCCGATTATGCGCACCGGCAGAAGTCCGGGATTACGGCTCATATCCGACTCCGGTGATCAACTCCGGTCACTTTCAGTTGGCTTGATCAGCCCGGCAATGGCGCTGCGCTGGAATTCCACGCGAATCTTGTTCTTGTCGTCAATCTCGATGACCACGATGTCTTTGTCAGGCTTGAAGGATATGATCCTGCCGATGATTCCGCTGACGGTAATGACCTTGTCGTTTTCCTGCAGACCGTTCAGCATCTGCTGTGTTTCCTTCTGTTTCTTCTGTTGCGGGCGGATCATCAGGAAATACATGATCGCAAAGATGGCTACAAAGAAGAGGATATTGGCACTGCCAAATCCGGTGGGCTTGGTCTCTTCTTCTTTGTTGGGTGCGCCATCGACCTCGATGGTTTGCTGGGTCTGTTCATTTGCCGCTTGACCGGTTGTTTCGGTGGCGGTTACCGGTGTCGTTGCTTCCAATAGGATATATTGCATTGTTACTCCTTGTTATTTTGTCAGGCGTTGCCTGTTTTGTTACATAATCTAAGCTTGTCCGTTTCATAAGCGAAACTGGTTCATTTATTGTTCAAGTCCCGAAAAAGCGGGGGTAAATCCTCACCAGAACCTGAAGCAGAATGTTGGTAAACACACCTGCCAGTACATCATCCACCATTACTCCCCACCCACCGGGCAGTTTTTGCGAGCGGTTGATGGGATAGGGCTTGGCGATATCAAAGACACGGAACAGCACAAAGCTGTAGATCACCGTCCAGAGCGTCTGCGGCAGCATGAGCACAGCGATGAAATAACCGGCAAATTCGTCGATTATGATCACCGAGGCATCGTGTCCGTAGCTCTTCTCTGCCTGACCGGAGATATATACGCCCAGCAGGATCAACACCAATAGCGCCAAGCCGGTATAGGGCAGATAGTTGACGGGATAGAACCATCTCTCTGGCAGAGTGATATATACTGCCACTGCAACCATCGTTCCAAAGGTGCCGGGCATCAGAGGGATATGTCCCACTCCCAGCAGCGTGGCAAAACAATTACAGATACGGCGCATGGTGTTCTTTGTGAGTTGCAGAGGCGCTTTTCTCCAGCGCTCTATAGCATGATCTGGACGTGATAATCCAGCTTTAGTTGCTCGATCATCTCGTCATACGCTTGCATCTGTTTCTGGCGGGTGAGGAAGTTGCGCAGGTAGTCCTGCAATTCTTCATAGCTGTAGATGCGTTGCGGTATCTCCCGGATCATGGAAAACAGATAAAGCACGTTATCGGCTGTCAGGACAGGAGTGATCCCACCCACGGGGGTAGCCGACAGAATGGACGCAAAGATCTCGGGGAATTCATCGGCGGCAAATTCACCAATGATACCGCCACCCGCGGCAGTTTCCTCATCCTGAGACCACTTACCGGCTAATTCGGCAAAGGAAGCACCATTCAAGTATTCCTGCCTGATCCGTTCCATTAGGGCATATTCACGGGTACTATCCGCCTGTGTGGCTTGCACTAACTTAAGGATGTGCCGTGCTCTGATCTCATCGCCCCGCTTTTCTTCCAGTTTGATGATGTGGAAGCCATATTCGGTGCGGACGATATTACTGATCTCACCGACATTAAGCTTGAAGGCGGCATCTTCGAATGTTTTAACCATCTGTCCCTTGCGGAAGAAGCCGAGGTCGCCGCCTTCCTTGCCACTGGGGCAGTCACTGTACTCTCTGGCCAGAGTGGCGAAGTCCTCACCATTGTTCAAGCGTGTAAGTATCTGACGGATGATCTGATACTGCTCTGCCTCGCCTTCATTCCCGACCCCGATCTCACGCATGATCATCCCGATCTCCCAAGACACCGGCTTGAACGCCAGTGAGTCCTTATGAGCTGTATAAAACTCCCGCATCTCGGTCTCACTGACAAACACCTTGCCGGCGATTTGTTTATTGAACAATTGCTCGCTCAGGTACTGTTCAGTGAGGATCTCCGTATAGTAAGACAGCAGATCGCTATGGGACAGCCGCATCTTGGCAAGCTCCCGGTTAAATTCCTCTTCACTCTGAAACTTTGCTTTGATCTCCCGGATATAGCGCTCAGCCGACGTCTTGACCCGTGCCTGATCAACGGTTATATTGATTTCCTTGGCTTTCTGGATCACCAGACGTTGCTCGATCATCTGCTCCAGAATGACATAGGCGTTCATATCCGGGGACAGCATACCGGTACTGCGCATCTGCATCATCTGTTTCTGGACGTCGCTGAGGAGGATAACGTCATTTCCGACGCGGGCAACGATCTTGTCCAGAACCTCGGCATGGATCGATCCCGCCAGCAACAGCACGGCTGTTACAAATATCAGTATCTTATTCATCAAGATGACCTTCTTTTTAATA
>VGPI01000043.1 GCA_016875595.1 Candidatus Cloacimonadota bacterium | reverse complement strand
AGACGCCCCTAATTATGCTATTGGTTTCCCTGATTCTTGTTTTAACCGGTTGCGGTCAAAACCCATCAGCCAGCCAGGACCGTTACGTCATCCTCTCACCGGAAGTGGCGGAGATCATCCATGCCATCGAAGGGGCGGACAATATCGTCGGCGTTACGGAGGAATGCACCTATCCTACTGCGCTGAGGTCGGTTACCAGAGTGGGGAAGTTTGGGCTCATTGACCGGGAGAAGGTGATCTCGCTGAATCCCAGTATCATCTTCACCACCGGATTGGAACAGGGTGCGATCACTGATGACCTGCGCCGGATGGGCTTTCGCGTGGAAGTGTTCTACCCGCAGTCCATTGCTGACCTGATCACCGGCATTCGCGACATCGGCAGGATCATTGGCAAGGATAAGGAAGGAAACGCCGTGGCGGATGAACTATCTGCCGAAATCGCCCAGATCAAATCACGGAACCAGGATTTAAGCCGTCCCCAGGTCTATCTGGAGATCTATCGCCATCCGTTGATGAGTGTATCCGATGCCTCGTTCGTTGGTCAATTGATCGAGACGGCGGGTGGGGATAATATCTTTGCGACTCTGGAGCGGGATTATGCGCGGATCAAAGCGGAAGACGTGATCAAGGCTGCTCCCGATCTCATGATCTGCTATTCGCATGATCCGCTGTCCGCCGTCCTGTCCCGGATGGGCTGGCAAAATGTCCCTGCCATCCGGCACCAACGCATCTATTATGAAGCGGATATCGATCCCGACCTCATCCAGCGCGCCGGACCGAGGATCGTGGCGGGGATGCGACAGTTGGAACGCTTGTTTGATGATTGGCGGCAGAAGACTGGGGCAAAGCCATGAGAACTGTCCTGCTGCATGTTCTTTTCCTGCTGATAACGCTCTCGGTGATGGCGATCTATCTGTACGCCGGCAATCCGGATAGCAATATCATCCTGCGGGTGCGCTTGCCGGGCTTGCTGCTGACTGTATTGACCGGAGTGTCGCTTGCCGGCATCGGATCGGTCTACCAGATGATGCTCAATAATCCTCTGGCGGAACCCTATATCCTGGGTATATCCTCCGGTGCCGCACTGGGTTCCGTGATCTTTGCCGTCCTCGGTTTGACGATCCTGATGCCACTGGGTGGATTCAGCGGAGCAATGCTGACGATGCTGGTCGTGTGGACAATCGCTCAGCACCGGGGACGTTTTGACCGTACCCGCCTTTTACTCAGCGGGATCATCGCCGGCATGTTCTTCTCGGCGGCAATATCGCTGATCATGTACCTCTTTCACAAGGATACCTTGCTTATCCTGGGTGTGCTGATGGGTAATCTGGGACGGATCTTTACTTATGGCGAGTGGTACACTTTCCTGGGACTCGGCGTCCTCGGCGTCCTGCTATTGGCTGATCTTTACCGCCGGTCTTTGACTTTGGATATTATGAGCCAGGGTGATATGTATGCCGCCAGCGTGGGGATCAGAGTGCATCGTGTCCGCAGGGAGATCTTTGTGGTCAGCTCTCTGCTGCTCGGGATCATCGTGTCCTATGCCGGGATCATCGGCTTCGTGGGACTGATCATCCCGCATATCGTGCGCCGTATCTTTCCGTCTGGACAGCGGCAGATCTATCTCTATTCGCTGTGGGCAGGCGGGACATTTCTGCTGCTCAGCGCACTGATTGCCAGGCACTTAACGGTTTTGGAGCTGCCGGTGGGCGTGGTGACCGCCTTTATCGGCTGTCCCTTTTTCGTCCTGATCCTGCTACGCCGGCACAAGACCGGTTAGGCATCCAACTCATACGGAAAAAGATATACACATCCCGAACCGCTGTTCAGGACTGTTTATTGCTCGGATTACAGAGGGTTTCGAGTGATAAATGGTCTTTCTTAACATTTTGCTTGACGGGATGCACCTACTGAATATCGCTCAACCCATCCTTACATTATACCAAAAATAAAAGGAATTAGGAGAAAGACAGATGAGAAAATCGCATTATCTGTTGCCTGTGCTCGCTCTGCTTATGTTGAGCGGCTATCTTCATGCGGGTGGATTTGCCCTTTCAGGTGTCGGTTCCCGTGCTACTGCCATGGGCGGCGCTTTTAGAGGTTTGTCGGATGATCCCAGTGCTATGTTCTGGAATCCTGCCGGACTCGGGTTTATGAATGAAACATCGCTATCAATGGGCGGAACCTTTATCCTGCCCGCAGCCAAATGGGATAACAACGCTCCAGTCTTCACGGCTGTTCATGGATTTCAAAGCGGCGAGAACGAAGCGGAGAAGAGTTTAAGATCATTTCCCAGTGCGTTTTTGACAATGGCTGAACATCCCAAACTCAAGTATGGTCTTGGTATGTTTGTCCCTTACGGTCTGGGAAGCACCTGGGATGTTTACACTCCTCCTGCTTATCTTGCCGGTTTCGCTGATTTTCCGGAGAATGAGATGCTGAGCAGTATTGCGATCCTGGACATTCATCCCAGCGTGGCATATCAGATCATGCCCAGTCTTTCCGCCGGTGCCGGCATAAGCGTTTTCTACGGAATGATTGACCTGGCATCGGTTCGCTTTACCTACAGCCCTGCCAATCCTCCCGCTCCGGAGATGTATCTGCCGACTACCTCCGATATGTCCGGGTCGGGACTTGGCTTTGGCGGTAACCTCGGTCTGATGTGGAAACCCACACCCTGCCTCTCGCTTGGATTTGCGGCAAAACTACCCGCCAAGATCGATATGGACGGCGAGATCGAGGCATATACCTGGTTCCCACCTACGACCAAAGTGGGCGGAACATCCGACATCGAGACCACGCTCAATCTCCCCGGTGAGATCGGGCTGGGAATTTCTTACCGGGTCAAACCCCACTGGACAGTGAACCTCGACTATGCATACACCATGTGGGATGTGCTGGAAAAGGTTGTGGTTGATCTGGAAACCCCTCTCACCGTCAGCCCGGTTCCCGGTGCTCCTCAGCTCTCGAGTTCGGAGATTCTGTTCAATTGGGAGAATACCTCGAGGATCAGTTTGGGAACGGAATATGACATGTGTGGAAACTTCCTTCGCCTGGGATTCTACTATGACCAGTCACCTATTCCCGAAGCGACCCAGACGATCACCCTCTCCGATATCGGCAACAAAATCAGCTCCAATCTGGGTTGGGGACGTAAATTCGGCAACATCGGCATCGACGCCAACGTCCAGTATGTGATCTTCAGCGAACGCGAAGTTGCCCAGGGCGCCTCCAATATGGGCGGTATTTACAACGCCAGTTCCCTCTCCGGTAATATCGGACTGTCCTATAACTTCTAACTGAATAATGATCCGGGTTGCTTCCTTGCGAAGCTGACCTGCTCATCTATGCCGGCAGCGCTCGAAGCGTTGCCGGTATTTTGTGCCTGGGCGTGGAGTTCTTTGCTCCTTTCGATATTGAGGATCATCAGACAGCGCTGATCCTGCTCTAACGGTGCAATTAAACGCCTATGATACAGCCAAACAAAAAGGGACGCCAAAAACGTCCCTGATTTATATTTCTGTGGAACTAAGAAACTACTCTTCGGGGATGACGGAGACGAATTTCTTGCCTTCGGCTTTGGTCTCAAATTTGACATAACCATCAATCAGGCTGTAGATGGTAAAGTCCCTGCCGATGCCGACGTTCTTTCCGGGGTGGAATTTGGTTCCTTTCTGGCGGACGATGATATTGCCGGCAATGACCTTTTCACTGCCGTATTTCTTGACACCGCGGTATTTGGGATTGCTGTCGCGTCCGTTTCTGCTGCTGCCAACACCTTTTTTGTGTGCCATTAGTTACCTCCGCCGATGATATCGGTCACTTTGATCTGGGTGTATTGTTCGCGGTAGCCCTTTTTAACGGCATACCCCTTTCTGCGTTTCTTGTGGAAGATCTGCAGTTTTTTGCCTTTGCCGTGATCGATCACCTCGGCAATGACTTTGGCGCCTTCGACTACGGGTTGACCGACAGCGATATCAGCATCGTTGCGGATCATGAGCACCTGATCAAATTCGAGGGTCTGACCGGGCTCCGCCGTATTCAGCAAGGGAACGCGCAGGATGGCGTGTTTTTCAGCCCTGAACTGAAATCCTTTAATATCTACGATGGCGTACATCATTTCTCCTTGTATAGTTTATCATGGATAGCCAGGGTTTTCGGGTGCCCTTTTGTGTCAAGTGTTATATTTATTGGTGATGTCTTCCATCTGGGGCAGGGCATAGACCTTGAACTGGTCAACCCGCAATCCGCCGTCCTCGACGAAATCGATCTGGTCTTTATCATACTCCAGAAAACCGGGATGGTCGCCGATGAATTTCATCAGTTCGGGATGCACCGCCACACGCAAGACACGGTTACGCAAGAAATACTCCGCCCTTGCTAACCAGCGATTGATCCGCATGACCACAGCATCGCGGGAAATGACACGTCCGCTACCGTTGCAATAGGGACAAGGATCGGAGTAATTGGAGATGAGCGTGGTACGCATCCGCTTACGGGTGACTTCCACCAACCCCAGCAAGGTGAACTGATATACCTTGCTCTTGGCACGGTCACGGTGCAACCCGGTCTTGAGCATTTCCATCACTTCCTGCTTGTTCTCATCCGATACCATGTCAATGAAATCGATCACGATCACGCCGCTAAGGTCACGCAGACGGATCTGGCGGGCGATCTCTGCTGCTGCTTCCAGATTCGTCTTCTTGACCGTGAGTTCATAACTGTTACTGCCGGTAAAGCTTCCGGTGTTGATGTCGATGGCGACCAGCGCTTCAGTGTGCTCGATCCGGATATTACCGCCACTGGGAAGATAGACCCGGGAATGGAAGATGGTCTCGATCTTCTTTTCGATCGACCAGGCGTCAAAGATCGGCGTATCTTCTTTATATACCTCCACTTTATCGATGAGTTCGGGGGAGATGTCTTCCAATTGGGAGATGATACTGCGGGCAAATGTCTTGTCGTCTATGACCAGTTTATCCACATGCTCGCCAAAGAGGTCACGGATGAGAAAGTTCTCCAGCGCATTCTCTTCAAAGATGCAGACTGGCGGTTTGGCATGCTTGAGCTGTTTTTCGATCAAGCGCCAGGTCTTGGTCATCGCCTTATATTCGTTTTCCAGTTCCTCTTCGCCACAGCCCTCGGCTTCAGTGCGGACGATCAGACCCACGTTTGGATCCCTTATCTTATTGAGGATATTACGGATACGGTTCTTTTCGGCGGGATTGTAGATACGGCGGGAGATGGCGATCTTGCTCTTATTGGGGAAGAAGACGATGAATTTGCCGGGGATGGAGAGTTGACCGGTCAGGCGGGCACCTTTGGAACCGATCGGACCCTTATGGATCTGGACGACGATCTCCTGCCCGGGCTTCAGCAGATTGGTGATCTTGGCGCTGTCTGCCGGATTCAGACGCTTACTGGGTTTTTCGTGCTCAAAGACATCCAGAAAGTCCAGCACAATATCGGAATAGTGCAGAAATGCAGTCCGTTCCAGTCCAATGTCGATAAAGGCGGCACCCATGCCGGGGAGGACGTCCTTGACATAGCCTTTGTAGATATTGCCGACTATATTCTGTTGAGACCTCTTCTCGATAAAGAGCTCGACAAGGCGGTTGTCCTCCATCACTGCGACCCGCTTTTCCAGCGGATGGACATTGACGATGATCTCGGTGTTGATCTTGTTCTTTTTCATTGGTCTATTTCGAAAGGTAAGGCATAGAGCCATTCATTGGTGGAAAAACGCTGCCGGGTATATGCTTCAGCTATGTCAACTGCTTCGGGGCTCTGGGCAGTCAAGAAGGAAGATATCAGTGGCAATAAGCGCTGATTGCGGAAGATATGCCAGAAGGGTTTCTGAGCCGGCAGGATCATAATCCCATAATCTGAGATGTTGGCAAGTTCGGCAGCTATAGCTACTGCATCTTTCAAACCACCGATACCATCGACCAATCCTTTGTCCAAAGCGGCTTGAGCCGACCATACCTGCCCTTGGGCGAGGGTCTCCACCTCTGTCATGCTGATATTCCTGTCGCTGGCAACCCGGGACTTGAATTCGATATAGACGCTATCGGCGGATCGTTGTAATGAGCGCAAAACCTCCGGCGAACGCTTTCCCAGGAAGTCCATCACTCCGGAGTATTTGCCATAACCGACGTTCTGGCTGCGCAGACCGATCTTACGTCCCAATCCTTCCGCCTCGGGTATAATCATCAGGACGCCGATGGAACCGGTGATCGTATAAGGATCGGCAATGATCTTGTGTGCCGGAGTGCTGATGTAATAACCTCCAGAAGCTGTCACTCCTGCCATCGAAACAACGACCGGAACCTGTGATCTCAACTGCGTTAGTTTATAATGGATATGCTCCGATTCCAGGGCACTGCCACCCGGGCTGTTGATGCGTAAGACTACAGCTTTGATACTGCTGTCGGTATTGATCTCATCGATCATCGCCTGGATTTCTGAGGCGGAGATGCTATGCTCGGAAAAAACGCTTCCACCGGGATTGATCGTGCCATTGAGGTTCAGGATCGCTACATTTTCCGTTTTCAAGCTAGGCACGGTCATGCGTTGATAATTATCAACACTTACGAGAAGATCCTTGGTTATGCCGTAGTTGGAGAGCATGGCATCGCGGTTGATCAATTCATCCACCAGTCCATACTCCAGTGCCTGGCTTGGAGTGATAAAGAGGTCAGGTCGTTCTTCAAACACGGCTTTGATCTTAGCCAGTTCCTGACCTCGTATTCTGGCAATGTCGCTTATCATCAGATCGTAGCGGGCTTTGAGGACAGAATCGATATTATCACGGGTGGTGGGTTGCAAGGAAGTGCGGGTATATGGTTCACCGCCGCCTTTGACATCTCCGGACTGCACGACATCAAAGCGGACACCCAGCTTATCCAGCATCTCCTTATAGAAGAGGATATTGGCATTTACTCCCTCAAGCAGAAGGCCGGCGGAAGCGCTGGCTTCCATATAGACTTTGTCGGCTTGCATGCAGAGCAGATAGTCCTTCTGACCCGCCATATCCAGATAGGCGATGACTTGCTTGCCGCTTTGTTTGAATTCAGTCAGGGCAGCCGCAATTTCGTTCAGCCCGGCATAACTGATCTCGGCAAAGCGCGGGCGGATGATGATCCCCGCGATCCTGCCGTCTCTGGCAGCGAGACGAACACTTCGGCAGATCTCGTCCACACTGGTCTGGCGATTATTAAAAAACCCATCACGCTGGAGTTCGCTAAAATCCAGTATGGTGCCGCTGGGACTTATTGCCAGCCAGGTTCCTTCACGGTACTTGGCGGTGGATAGCGAAACCCCGCCACTGACCATGGTGTATCCGATATAAAAGAACAGGATAGCCAGCAGGGGAAAGAACCCGCATCCGATCAAAAACTTCTTGTTGCTGTTCATAAATTAAAAACCTCCATAACAGCCCAAATGGCTATAGATAAAATTGGAAAAGGGGACAAAAACTCCAGATCCTGTTGTATTAGGATGGCGGAATTCCTGTCCCCTGCTCACAGCATTCAAAATCATGGCGGAGATGCAGGGATTCGAACCCTGGATACGCGTTTTATACGTATACACGATTTCCAATCGTGCTCCTTCAACCAGCTCGGACACATCTCCGCAGGATAGTTGGTCAGGCTTTTGGAGCGGGCTTTTCTGTCAATCAAAATCAATGCCTGAAGTGCCTCCGGTCGGTAAAGACCATAGTAATTCCGAGCTCATTGCACGCCTTGATCACATCATCATCACCGACCGAGCCGCCGGGCTGGATGATCGCTTTGACCCCGTGCTGATACAATTGATCAACCGAATCACGGAACGGGAAGAATCCGTCCGAGGCACAGACCGCACCGCACAAGTCGTGTTTGAACTGGATTGCTTTACTGATGGCGATATTAGTGGAATCGATCCGGCTGGGCTGTCCCATTCCCAAGCCAAAGGTCCGGTCTATGCCGGTCAGTGCGATGGCATTGGACTTCACGAGTGAAACGGCTTTCCAGGCAAAGGTCAGCGCTTCAAATTCCGCTTTGGTGGGTCGGCGGTTGGTCACGATCCGGTATTTATCGGAATCATCGTCCATCAGATCCCATTCCTGCGCCAGATAGCCAAAGCGCAGCGTCCTGATCTCCACCGGCGGATAGGGGAATTTCATTATCTGCAGGTTGTATTGGATCAGCCGCCGGTCTTTCTTTTTCCTCAGGATCTCCAGTACGCCTGCGGCATAAGAGGGAGCGATGATGACCTCGGTAAAAATCTTGTTGATATAGACCGCCGTCTGCAGATCGAGCTCACGATTCACGATCACGATCCCACCAAAGGGAGACACCGTATCCGTCAGAAATGCTTTGTTATATGCCTCGCACAAGCATGGATCAGTTCCAATCCCACAGGCGTTGCCATGCTTGAGGATGACGGCTGCCGGCGGGTCAAAGAGCCGGATGGATTTGAAAGCAGAATTGAGATCGAGCAGGTTGTTATAGGACAATTCCTTGCCGTGCAGCAACTGCCATGCCGGCTGCTCGGCGCAGTAAAAACCTGCCTTTTGGTGAGGATTTTCGCCATAGCGCAGGACTCGATCCAGGGGCAGATCGAGAGCGATGGATCGGGGCAGTTCAAACGCCTTGCCGGATCGCTGTGCTGAAGTGTCCAGATAGCGGGAGATAAGAGCGTCGTATCTGCTGACGAGTGAAAATGCCTTTGCAGCCAGATAACGCCGCCAGTGATCACTATCGGCGCCGGGGCGACCAAGCAATTCCAGGGAGGCATGATAATCATCGCTATCGGTCAGTACCATCACCGAGGCATAATTCTTAGCGGCGGCGCGCAGCAGCGATGGACCTCCCACGTCGATGAACTCGAGCAGTTCGTCATGACCGAGCCCCGGTTCGTTAAGTTTTTGTTCAAAGGGATAAAGATTCACCGCCACCAGGTCTATTGCCTTGATCCCATGCTCGGTCAGGGTTTGCAAGTGTTCCGGGTTTGACCGGTTTGCCAGGATCCCGCCATAGATCACCGGATGGAGTGACTTGACCCTGCCGTCCAGGATCTCCGGAAATCCCGTCAATTCCGGGATCTCGATCACCCGATCGCCAAACTGCCGGACATATTCTGCCGTTTTACCAGTGGAAATGATCGTAAAATCCAGGGCAAAAAGCCCCTTGACCAATTCTTCACCGCCACTTTTATCCCACAAGCTGATCAGTGCAAATCTACTCATTTTCTTTATCCTCTATAGTTTTTGTTAATTGATTGAGATCACCTTTCATGATGAAACCCTCCAGTCGCTGGCTCAGATTCTCGTCGGCATACATCTCCATCGTAATCCGGACGATGCGCTTGGGGTCTTTCCTGAGAAACCGGCTGTTACCCTGGCGGTCGATCACTGAGACCAGCACAATCCCCGCCAGGATGATCACCCAGTTGATAAAAATATACAGCAGGAATATGGGGATCGCCGCCAATACGCCATACAGCATCTTAAAATTGGTCAGATTGGTGATATACCAGTCAAATCCGGCTTTTGCCGCGATCCAGACCAGTGATGTCCAGAAGGCGCCCCGAAACACCGATGCCCGTCTGACGCGGATCGAAGGCATGATAAAATATATAAAGGTCAGCGCAAAGAACTGGATCAGAAACGGTAATATGAACATCATCCAACTGTTAAGTAAAGGCAGCCGCGACAGGAGGGAGATCAAGGGCAGGGACGAACTGGAAAACAGCAGCAGAATCAGCAGAAAACCAAAGATCATGGTGCCCAGGAAGCTGATGAATTGCGAAACAAGATCGCGTGTGACTTGAAACTCAATGCTCAGGATCCGGTCAAAAGTGACACGGATCACATTGAACAGCGAGTAAGAGGTGATCACGATAAACAGAAAGCTGACCAAACTGAAGGAAGCGCGGCTGCGCAACAGCGTGTCTAAATAGATATTGATCTGCTGAGCCGATTCCGGCAAAAAGTTCGAGCCCACCAGCTCGGTAACCTTTTCCTTGATATTCAAAAATGGCAGATCGGGAATGAAAGTGATGAATAAAGTTATAAACGGGATAAAGCCCAATATCGTGATATAGGTAAGAGCGGCAGATTCTTTCATGATCCCATCGGTGGCGATCCGATGGTAGAAATCTCGAACGAATGCCCAGATTCTGCCGGGCAGTTTTTGCCGTTTTTCCGGAGTACTTAACGCATCGGCAACCGCATTCAGATCATGCCAATACACTCTGCCGTAATCCGTAAAGAAATTGAAGAGGCGTTTGAGGATGTTCTTTTTCTTTTCTCTGGGTTTCCTCAGTTTCATTCTTATTCCTCCCGCAGGGCTTTCACCGGATCCAGATTGGCGGCACGTAGCGCTGGAGCGATGCCAAACAGCAATCCAACTCCGGCAGAGACCATGATCGCCGTCCAGATCATACCGGTCGATGCAATCACCGTTACATCCAGGTAGGTGCCCACCAAATCGAGCATGGCATAGCCCAGGATGATGCCCAAAACGCCACCGGACAGCGTGATCAGTATCGTTTGGATCACAAACTGGACAAAGATATCGATGCGGCGGGCACCAATGGCGATCCGGACACCGATCTCGCGGGTGCGTTCCTTGACCGATGCCAGCATGATATTCATGATCACGATCCCGCCCACGAAAAGCGAGATGACCGCGATCAGTACAAAAATGGCGGTGAAGATCATCGAAGTCTGCCGCATGGTATCGAGCTGCTCTTTGGCAGAAGTCACGGCAAAAACATCCCTGCCCTGTCGCAGATTGAGGATGATGTTGTCCAGTTTCTGGCGTAATGCCTGTGCCCCTTCGGTAGTTGCCGCCTTCACTTCGATCCGGTCGATCTTCTGATCGGCTGAGATCTTGTGCAGCATGGTGGATAATGGGATAAAGACACGCCGGTTCAGATATTCCAGCGCATTTTCCCCGGCAATGGCTTTACCGGCACCCCGCCGCGCGATCAGTTTCTCCCTGAGAACTCCAATGACCATGAACTGCTGATCACCGATGGAGACATATTGTCCCAGGGGATCAAGGCCGCCAAAGAGCTCCCGGGCTGCCGTGCTGCCCAGGACGATCACATTGTTGTTCCACTCCACATCCGGCTTGACAAAGAAGCGTCCCGTCTGCACATTCCACTCCTCGATCACCACCATATCCGGCATCACACCAACGACTTCCGTGCTATAAGACAGATCGCCCCGCCGGACTGCCATTCCCCACTGCTGGATTGTCGGATTGAATGCCAGGGCTTCCGGAATCATATCCCGGATGAGCTTGATCTCATTGAGCGTGAAGTGATCCTGTCCGCCTTTACGCTGGTCATACATCCAGTTCCGGCTGATCACAATCCTGGTCAAACCGCCCCGTTCATTCATCCAGGCAAGGGTGGCGGTGTTCATTCCATTCACGATGGAAAGAACCACCATGATCGACATCACACCCAGGATGATTCCGATGACCGTGACGGCACTGCGCAGCTTGCGCATCTTGATGTCCGCCAAGCCGACCTGGACGGATTCAAGCAGGGAGATCGACATCCGTTATCCTGCCATCGATGATGCGGATGATCCTGCCCGCACGTTGAGCCACGGCGGGATCATGAGTTACGATAATCACTGTATTTCCCTTTTGATGCAATTGGCTGAATATCTCCAGAATATCGCCGCCGGATTGTGTGTCCAGATTGCCTGTCGGTTCGTCTGCCAGAAGGATGGCAGGATCATTGACCATAGCCCGGGCAATGGCAACGCGCTGCCTCTGACCGCCGGACAACTCCGACGGCTTGTGCCGGAGCCGGTCGCTTAATCCCACGCTGTCCAGTACTTCCTCCGCCTTTATCTTTCGCATCCGGCTGGAAAGACCGGCATAAAGCAGGGGCAATTCCACATTCTTCAGCACGTTCAGATGGGGCAGAAGATTGAAGGACTGGAAGACGAAACCGATCTTTTTGTTGCGGATCTGTGCCAGGTCATTCTTATCGAGTTTGCTTACTTCGTGACCATCCAGACAATACTCACCGTCACTGGGTGAATCCAGACAGCCGATGATATGCATCAAGGTGCTCTTGCCCGAGCCGGAAGGTCCCATAATGGCAACAAACTCACCTTCCTCGATCTGCATATCCACCCCGCACAGGGCACGGACGCTTACCTTGCCCATCGGGTAATCCTTGATCAGGTTGCTGGTCTTGATCATCGCCATAAATCTATCCAAATTTCGCTCTTTCTATCCCCG
>VGPI01000042.1 GCA_016875595.1 Candidatus Cloacimonadota bacterium | reverse complement strand
AACGAAAAAGTAGATGTCGATGCCATCCTCACTCTGGATGAACGGCGGCGTAAACTGCAATATCAATTTGATACGCTCAAAGCCGAGCAGAACAAGGTCTCCGGATCAATCGCTCAAAAGAAGAAAACCGGCGATGACGCGTCAGCCCTGATCGCTGAGATGGGGCAGGTGGCGCAGCAGATCAAAGAGATCGGTGAAGCGCTGAACACAACGGGTGAGCATCTGGATAAAATGCTGCTCACCATTCCCAATCTGCCTCATCCGGATGTGGCAGTCGGCTCTTCCGAGACCGCAAACCGCTCTATCCGGGAATGGGGATCAAAGCCGGAATATGATTTCCCTCCGGTGGATCATTTGGAACTGGCGGAAAAGAACGCACTGCTGGATCTGCAACGCGGAGCCAAGGTGAGTGGCAGCGGATTTCCGGTTTATACCGGAAAGGGTGCTGCAATCGAACGCGCTTTAATCAACTTCATGCTTCAGTATCACATCCAGAAGCACGGCTACACCGAGGTCTGGACACCTTTTATCGTGAACCGCAAAGCAATGACCGGAACGGGTCAATTGCCCAAACTGGAGAATGATATGTATCACGTGGAGGAGGATGACCTCTGGTTGATCCCGACGGCGGAAGTACCGATCACCAATCTCCACTCCGATGAGATCATGCCTCATAAGTCCCTGCCTATCAAGTATGTGGGCTTCACTCCCTGCTTCCGGAGAGAGGCTGGTTCTTACGGAAAGGACACGCGGGGCTTGCAGCGTATCCATCAGTTCAACAAGGTGGAGATGGTCAGATTCGTCCATCCCGAGACCTCATACAATGCCCTGGAAGAAATGGTGACTGATGCGGAACACATCCTGCAGTCATTGGGATTGCACTATCGGGTCATTGAACTGTGCACCGGAGACATGAGTTTTGCTTCTGCCAAGACCTACGACATCGAGGTGTGGGCAGCGGGGATGCAGAAGTATCTGGAAGTGTCGTCGGTCAGTAATTTTGAGGATTTCCAAGCCCGCCGCGCCAATATCCGCTTTCGTGATGAAGATGGCAAGGTGCGCTTTGTCCATACTTTAAATGGTTCGGGGGTTGCCACGTCACGTTTGATGATCGCGCTGCTTGAGCGTTATCAGCAGGCAGATGGATCGATCGAACTGCCGGATGCGCTGAATTCATGGCTCAAGTGCCGGATTTGACAGAGGAAAAGCAATGAACAAGGATATGGGACTACTTGATCTGGTCTTTGTGATCGCCAAGAGCCGCAAGATGGTTATCCTGGTCACGATGTTGTTTGCAATCGGTGCAATCATTTACAGCCTGGTAACACCCGAATACTGGAAGTCTCAGGCGGCCATATTACCGATCACGGAGAGCGGGGCGATCAGTTCCATCGGCAAAAGTATAACAGATATGCTGGGTGGTGGGATTCTCCGCACCCAGAAGTCCGAGCAGGCGATCGAATTCATCACGATCATGCAAAGCCGTCAGTTCAAGGAACAGGTCATCCGGGAGTTTAACCTGATCGATTATTACCAGATTCAGGATGATCTTCCGGAAAAGACGATGGAGATGGCATTGAGGCAAATGACCGGAAGTATGGTGGATATCGTCTTTGATCATGAAAGCAATCTGATCACCATCAGCATCGAAACCAAAGACAAGCTGCTGTCCAGAAACATCGCCGACTACTATATCAATGCCCTGCAGACCTATAACATCCAAAACCGGATGAGCAAAGGCAAGCTCAACCGGGTATTTTTAGAGAAGCGGGTACATCAAAACAGGGCGGATATCGATTCTCTTGGCATAGCGCTCAGGCACTTTCAGGAAAAACACCAGACCATTGCGCTCGATCAGCAGACTCAGAGCTTGATCTCACTATACAGCACCAACGTTGCCTCTTATTTTCAGTCGCAGATCGAGCTGGAACTTGCCCGAGCCAATTACTCCGAGAGTTCACCTGTCCTGCAGGAATTGAAGCGCAAGAACGAACTCCTCGCCAATCAGATCAAATCCCTTGAGCGTAGCGGAAGTGACCTCTTGCCGAAGTACATCGTTCAAATTGACAAGATCCCCGGGATCGGCTTGCAATATGCCCAACTCATGCTCAATCTTGAGATCAAGAAGAAGGTCTTTGAATTCATCTATCCCCAATATGAACTTGCCAAACTGGAAGAAATGAAGGACATGCCTGTATTTGAAGTCGTTGACAGCCCCAAAGTCGCCGGAATCAGAGCCCGTCCCAAACGTGCTCTGACAGTCATCGTCATCACCACGGCCGCCTTCATTTTATCCTGCTTGCTCGCAGTGATTAAAGAACGCCTTTTCGTCCAGAACCGGGAACAAATCCAGAAGATATTCACTGCCCTCAGGCAGGGCAATAAAGAAAGTCAATCCTAAACCCAGCGGCTGATGAAACAAATCAAGACGCTCCTCCTGGCATGGTTTTTCCTCTATGCCCTGGTGGAATTCTTCCCTGTGTATCGGTGGATTGATCTTGGCATGTTCGTCGTGTGTGCGGTGATCTGCCTGCTCTGGCTGCTGGTCAATCCCAATCATATAATCATCACCCGACAGCTTCTCTTACCTATTTCATTTCTCACTTTCTGGCTCGGGTACAGCTTACTCTCCTATATCTGGGCGCATGACAGAATGCTTGCGGTCTCTTACAGCTTCTGGATTCTACGATATCTGTTGATCTTTCTGATGTTCAGCCAGATATTCCGGGTGCAGCGGATCCGGGAGCGCTTTCATCTCTTTCTCCTGTTGATAATGATCTTGTATCTGGGCATTGCCATCTACGAGATGATCACCTGGAACCACCTGCCGGGATCACGCTATCATGGGATGATGGTGCCCATTCCCACTGGTCCTTTCATCGGAGAGAACATCCTTGCCGCTTATTGGTTGGTACTTTCACCTTTTCTCTTGTTCATTCCCAAATTGCTGAATCGTTCCTGGCTTATCCCGGTGGTAATGATAAGCATCTTCCTGATCATTGGGATCATGGTGTTCCAGGGTGCGCGGATTGCCGTCATCAGCATGCTCGCTCTGGTTGGTTACTACTTCGTCTGGCACCTCAGATGGAAGATGAAACTGGCGGTACTTGCCCTGATGATCCTGGTGGGATATGGTCTCACCCTTCGCTATGAGCAATACAGCCGGATCCTCCACACGGAAATAAAACATCAGATGGATAGCATCGGCGAAGAAAGACAAAGCATCCGGATGTCGTCGATCAAGATCCGCTCGCAATTGATCGATGAGACGATCGAAATGCTTTCCGGTTCTGGTGGACTGGGAGTGGGTGGCGGCAACTATGAGACGGTCATGCTCAAAGAAGCCAAATACCGGACTGGTGGTATCACCAACCCGCATAGCTATCTGATGGAATTGCTGGGTAATTTTGGCGTGCTGGTGTGTTTGGGATTTCTGGCGCTTTACTTTTATTGGGTGTCGCGGCTCTTCCTCTGCTTTCGAAGATCGGATGGTAAGACACGATACCTCTATCTGTCATATTTGCTTTCCTTGCTGCTGTTTATCCCGGCAAGTAGCATCCCTTTTTCCATCCGGTGGGATTACTTCGTCTGGATCTATTTTGCCGGCATCAATGCTATCGCTCATGCAGATGTCGATCCGAAGCCAGGAACAGACAACACCCTTTCGGATCAGATCAAATAGTGCTTAGCTCTCCCCTTATGGAGCAGAAATTGCATATAAACCAATAAACTGCACATTGGAGTATAAAATGAAATGCCTGATACTGATAACGGCACTGTTAGCCGCTCTGGCGATTGGCGCTCAAACAACATTGCCAACCTGCTATCATACCTACGATGAGATAGTGCCCAAGCTGTTTCAGTATGAGGCGCAACATCCCAATCACGCCAAAGTCCATTTAATCGGCTACACGCAAGAAGATCACCTCCCTATCTATGCGATCAAGATGACCAATAACGTCAATACCGACCACGACCGTCCTGCCATCCTCTTTGTCGGACAGGTTCATGCGGAGGAGGTCTTGGGTGTCGAGATCACCATGAGCAACATTAAAGAGATCCTCGACAACCGTACCGTTGCTCCTTACAATTCATGGATGGGACAGCTCGAGATGTGGTTCGTCCCCACCCTCAACCCGGAAGGTCATAACGTCGTAACTTCCAATATGGATACCTCTTACCGTAAGAACAAACGTGATACCAATGGCAATGGTATCTTTGACTACAGCCCCCTCGTGGGATATGACATCGATGGCGCTGATATCAACCGCAATTTTGCCTACAATTGGGTGCATGGCGATACCTTGTGGCAACCCGGCGGGCTGGAGGTCTGGGACTATTATCGTGGACCCAGCCCGATGTCCGAATCGGAGACCCAGGCAAGCTGGCACCTCTTTGAAGAGAGGCAATTTGTCTATTCCGTTGTCTGGCATTCCTCCCGCACCGGTAATCTCTCCGAGAAGGTATATTACTCATTTAACTGGAAGGAGGTTCGTCCTAGTCCCGATCTGCCTCATTTTGCATTAATCGCTTCAGGTTTTGCCTCTCAGATCCGAAAGGAGGGTAGTAGCGCATATTATGAGCCCTCACCCAATCTTAGTCGCAAGGGCTGTTTCCATGATTGGGTCTATCAGCAGTATGGTGGCCTCCAGCTTTTGGTGGAAGTGGGCACCCTCAATCTCCAGCCAGATTCA
This sequence comes from Candidatus Cloacimonadota bacterium, assembly GCA_016875595.1. GTDB lineage: Bacteria > Cloacimonadota > Cloacimonadia > Cloacimonadales > Cloacimonadaceae > VGPI01. The sequence goes on along the minus strand of VGPI01000042.1, from coordinate 7,578 downwards.
CTGCTGATGGTCGATACCATCACGAGAGCAACCAATGGTGTTCGCTGGCTCTTGAACCGCGCTCTGATCTATTCCACTGCCACTACGTCCAATTCCATGCTCACCGGTCATGTTCGCGATGCCGAAACCTATGAACCCTTAGTGGCGGAGATCATCATCGAGGAGCGTCATGCTCCCTGGTTCCGTCCCCGCTTGTCCAATGCCCAGTATGGCAGATTCTGGCGTCCCTTGGGGCAAGGCGCATATACTCTCCGGGTCAGGAAACCCGGTTACTATGACCACGTCGCCAATACTGTGGTCAATAATGGCTCCTGGACAACCGTCTCGATATCCCTGCACAAACGACCTAATGCCCTGATCACAGGATCCATCCGCAGCAATGGGCAACCCATTAGCGCCATGGTCACTCTGGCGGACATTGTTACCGACACCTTGTTGGTGAACGGTGACTTTGTACACAATTACTACGCTGTGGATGGAGTAATGGTACAAGTCACGGCAGATGGCTACTTCCCCTATATCGGAACAGTCAACATCCAGCCCGGTAATAATTTCTTTGTGATCGATCTCTCACCTGCCAATGTCGTCTATGAAGAGGACTGGGAGGACGGCACCGCCGACTGGGTCATTGAAGGACCCTGGATTCTGCAAAATGAACTTGCCGCTACCGGGCATGCCATCACCGACAGTTGGGGTGGCTGGGGCTTTTATGAGATGAATTGTGATGTGCACATTCGAAGCACTCAGCCAATCACTATCCCGTCTGCCACAAATACTTCTTTGACCTTTGACCACCACCTCTACACCGAATGGGTACATGATGTGGTACACGTGGAGGTCTCCACTGATCTGGAGAACTGGCAGACAATCTGGGAAAAGTCCGGTCTAATTGACTGGTGGCATAGCGAATATATCCCGCTGGACGCATTTGCCGGTCAAAGCATCTACCTCCGCTTCCGCCTCACCGATGAATCCAGCCATGTGGAATTGACCGATCCCGGCTGGACTTTGGATAATATCCGCATTATCTATGGAACTGCCACTTCGATCCAGGAAAACGGCATCCCTTCTCCGTTTGCCAGTGCCCTGTATCAGAACTATCCCAATCCCTTCAACCCAGAAACGATCATCAGATACGGGCTTGCCAGCCGCACTCCGGTCACCCTTATCGTCTATAACCTCAAAGGTCAGAAGGTGAAAACTCTTTTCCAAGGCATCCAGGACGCCGGCAATCATCAGATAGTCTTTAGTGGAACCGACGACTGCGGCAGATCCCTCGCCTCTGGCGTCTATCTCTATCGCCTGCAAACTGATAAGCATGATCAGATCCGTAGGATGCTCCTGGTAAAATAGTCTCCATTTCACTATCAAAGATATCGATGATCCACCCTTTATCCATGTCTTTTCCGTCGAGAGGTTTACCTCTAATCCCTTGGGATCTTCCAGAAGATAAGACGGTAGATATCGTAAGATGGCTATCCTTCAGCGACTCAACTCGCAAACTCCGCCCGATCACATAGCAGAGATCACCAACGAAAGCCGTGACCACAGCAGTGCCATCAGCAAATCACGGTTCTGGATCAATCCTTTTGGATACTACGGGCTTTTTCCTGAGCAGTAGAATGCTGCAACTGATGGATCTTCGATCTCATTGATGGTGGGTATGATGGTGATACCGCCTTTGCCATATAAGCGCTAATTGAAAGTGCCAGGAATTGAGATCGGCACCTATTTGGAATATGGTTTCACAGCAACCGTGTTTTTTTGTTGACAGATGCAATAGCTCAGGATTACTGCGGAAAACAGACAGACCCGTGAGCTAAGCAACCAGCCATTTCCGTTGTATCTGGAGGTTTAATGGAAGCTATTATACCCAAGGAAGACTTGTATCAGAAGATTGTTGAAAGTGCTATCGTAGCCATCGGTGTAACCGATCCGGCAGGACGATTCATCGTTGTGAACCGGGCTTGGTGCTCGTTTATGGGCTATACCGAAACCGAGGCAATGGGTCTGAACATTGTGGATATCACCCACGAAGAAGCGTTGGAAGAAAGCGCTGACAACTATCAGAGATTGATCAATCTGGATTTGCAGAGCTTTCGTAAAACCCGGCAATACAAGGCAAAAGATGGTTGTTTATTCTGGGCAGATCTGAATGTATCCCCGATCATGGATGAAAACGGCTCGGTGGTAGGTGTGCTGGGGATCTTCATCAATATAGACCGGGAAGTCAAAGCGGAACAGAAGCAGATCGATCTGAACGACCAACTGCACAAAGTAAATGAAGATCTGGCATTGGCTTATGAAACGGTGAACAGGACTAATCAGGAATTGATGGAGGCTTATAAAAGATTAGAAAGGCTGGCGCGACGCGATGAACTGACCAACCTCTACAACCGCCGGGTGATGGAAGAACTGATCGCCACCGAAGTAAAAAGAACATATCGTACGAAACGGGGATTCGCCATCGCCATCGCTGATCTGGATAATTTTAAGCGCATCAATGACACATATGGACACGACTGCGGCGATCAGGTGCTCAAAACCATATCCACTATCCTGCTGGAAAGCTTACGTTCCACTGACTATGTAGGCCGCTGGGGTGGTGAAGAGTTTATTCTGCTTTTTCCGGAAACCACCTGTGCCGGAGCCAAAATAGTCATGGACCGCATCCGCCGCACGGTAGAGAAAGCCAGAATAATCTTCAAAGATCATACTATTCCACTGACTGTCACCATCGGATTCAGCTATCAAAACGAAAATTTCTCCCGCGACGAACTGCTGTCCAAAGCCGACCAAGCGCTTTACATCGGAAAGCGTAATGGTAAAAACCAGGTTGTCAGCTGGGAGGATAGCTGCTGAGCGGTCAGAACCAGCTTCGGATCCTCCTCAGTTTATACAACTCGTCGATCTTGCGGGTGATTTGTGAATCAGCAGGATGAATATCCCTGTCCAATAAGGCGGGATCGATCGACATCTCATTCCATTTCAAAGGTTTATGCTCCGTCAATTGGTGGAGCAATTCCTGACACTGCAGTGTCCAGAAATTGACCTCGGCGGTGTTCGGATGGATCCAGCCCAGTTCATAATACAGCTTCATCAGATGATTGATCATATCTGATCGGGCAGGGTTATGATAACGAGTGATGATGCCGTCATTCGCCAGCGCAATTCCGGTTGTTTCAAGGTATGAGGGAGCAGGCAACAGCAGATCGACCGGAGCATTGGGATCCAGATAATATACGGCAGCAACTTTGAAGGCAGGGCTATTCCCGGCAATCGTAGGGTCGTTCTCCTGAAGCGACCTTTGACCTGGATAGGCACCGATACTATAGATGAACCGGACATCCTGCTCACAGTCTGTGGTGGACGCCACTACCAACAGACCGGTTAGATTGGGAAAATCTGAGGTGCACAGGACGTTTTTGCCTGATGGATCGATAGCAGCTGCTTTCTGCCAGACCTGCCAGGCGTCTTCTTCGCTACTGCGGTTCAGGTTATAGATAAAGAGCTGTCTATCATTCGGTTCTAAGTGATCCAACGAACTCAGGATGGTATCGGCAAAACGGTTGAACCCGGCTTCCGGTGGATTGATGAGGATCAGTTTCCTGCCATCATTCTGTCTGAGGCGGAGGATGGTTCGCAAGGTGTGATTGATCTCTCCGACCACCACGTATTCGTCATAGGCGTCCAATTGCTGATAGGCAACCGTTTTGGGTGACCGGTCGAGCAGGGCGTCATCAAAGCGCGGTTTGTAACCACAGATGCCGAAGGAGGCATTCTGGGATTGGGCAGCGCTCTGGAGCATCAGCAACTCTTCCAGCGTGACAAAGGGCGAGATCTCGAATCGCTTGGTTACGCCGGAGGATCTTTCAGAGATCAGCTTGGTCGCTTCCTGCCAGGAAATGGCTTGCCAGCCGTTGGGGGTCTTGCGCATGGGCTCAGTCAGACGGTCATGCTGGAGCAGTACCTGCCAGCCGAAACGTCCTTTGAAACAGAGATTTCTGCCATTGAAGGCATCCCTCTCGTCCTTTTCGGGAGTGGTGATCCGGGTGATCCGGGTGGTCTGCGTCTCGGTCTTGATCACACAACCGGTGCCGCAGATACCGCAATTCTGGATGCATTCGTCTTTGGTCAAAGGATTCATCTTGTAATAGAGGTTTCGCTCAACCAATGCGCCCACTGGACAGACCGCAATGCACTTACCGCAACTCTCGCACCCGGTATCGGTCAGGGACATGCCAAATTCCGGCGCTACCACAGTCGGGAAACCACGATAGATGTAGCCCAGTACCGCCGCACCCTGGATCTCGGCACAGGTGCGAATGCATCTGCCACAATTGATACACTTATTGGCATCGCGCTGGATAAAGGGATGGCTGTGGTCGATGGGATGTTTGGCAATGCTGCCGCTGAACCTATCCGGTACGATGTCATGATCGGTACAGTACTGGCGCAGGGCGCAGGTCTCATTGACCTGGCAGCCGCATTCCAGACAGCGTCCGGCTTCCCTGACCGCATCCGGCTCGGGATAACCGGTCTCCACTTCTTCAAAGCTGCTCTGTGCCTGCGTAACAGTAATCTCCGGCATGGGAACCCGTTCGATTCTGGCAAAGTCCTGGTACTCCTCGGCTGTGATGTCCTTCACCTTTTTGCCTTTCTTGGCATCAAAGCGGGGCTTATCAGCCGTTAAGGGCATGCCCAGGAGGTACCTGTCAATGGCTTGGGCGGCGATCTTTCCATCCGCAATGGCTTCGATGGCAGTGGCTGCCCCACGCTGGAAATCACCACCGGCAAAGACATTACCCAGTCCGGTGTGCATGGTATTCTGATCCACGATGGCGGTCTGCCAGCGGCTGATCGGCAGGATCGTATCCCCGGCATAGTTCTCTTCACGGGCAAAGATATCCACTTCCGGCACCTGCGAGATGGCGGCAATGATGGCATCAAATGGTTCGACAAAATACTCGTGGGTTGGCTCGGGACGACGTCTGCCGCTGGAATCCGGTTCACCCAGTTTCATCTTTTCCAGCACCACTTCCCTGAGGACACCGTTTTCACCTTTATATTCCACCGGATTGGTCAGGTAGAGGAAGCGGATGCCCTCATGTTCGGAGGCAGCGATCTCAAATGGTTCTGCCGGCATTTCCTCTTTGGTTCTGCGATAGATGATGGTCACCTGGCTGCCCAGCCGCAGTGAGGTTCGGGCACAATCGATGGCGGTATTGCCACCGCCGACGATGGCGACGCGTTTGCCGATGGGAGGTGTATTACCCCGGGCATACGCTTTCAGGAAATCCACGCCCAAATAGCAGCCGGTCAGGTCACTGCCTTTGACCGGCATGGGCACAGCTTTCTGGGCACCGATGGCGATATAGACGGCATCATAGTCCCGGCTCAATTGTTTGAGAGTAATGCCCTCACCGACCGGCGTATTGTATCTGATCTGCATTCCATTGGCGCACATCAGTTCTATCTCTCTATCCAGTATGTCTTTGGGCAGGCGGTATTCAGGGATGCCATAACGCAGCCAGCCACCTGCCTGAGGTGATGCCTCAAACACCGTAACCGCAAAACCATTATTGGACAGGTAATAACCACAGGTCAAGCCGGATGGTCCGCCACCAATGATGGCAACCTTCTTACCTTTGTCGGGCAAGCGCTCCGGGATATAATTCCAGGCATCATTGAGATCCTCATCCGCACAGAAGCGTTTCAACTGACGAATGGCGATGGGCTCCTCCACGATCTGCCGACGGCATTCCTTTTCACAAAAGGCAGGGCAGACCCGTCCGATGGACAAAGGCATCGGCAGGGTGTCCTTGATCACCTTGACCGCCTCATGATACTGACCATTGGCGATCAGGGAAACGTATGCCTGGACATCCACATGATCCGGACAGGCGATCTTGCAGGGCGCTTCACAATCGGCATAGTGATTGGAGATGAGCAGTTCCAGCGCCATCTTCCGGGCTTTGATGATCTCTTCATTATCAGTGGTGATCTCCATGCCGGCACCCAGATAAGTACCACAGGAGGTTACAAATCCCCGCCTGCCTTTCACTTCCACCGCACAGACCCAGCAGGAGCCATAGGGCTTGAGCTCTTCGTCGTGGCAGAGCGTGGGGATCTCGATCCCTTCGCGCCGTGCCAGTTCCAATATCGTGATTCCGGCTTCGGTAACGATCTTCTTTCCGTTCAAGATTACTTCTATCTGTTTCATTTCCACGCTCCTATGCCTTTATGACCGCATCAAACTTACAGGTGGTGAGACAAGCGCCGCACTTGGTGCACTTCTCCTGGTCGATGACATGCAGCTGCTTGACCGATCCGCTGATGCAATTGACCGGACATTTGCGAGCACAGGCAGTGCAACCGATACATTTCTCCGCATTGATCTCATAGCGCAGGAGCGTAGTGCAGACACCGGCTGGACAGCGTTTCTCATTGATATGGGCGAGGTATTCGTCCCGGAAATAGCGCAGGGTGGTCAGCACCGGATTGGGTGCGGTCTGACCCAAGCCACACAACGAACCCTTGATGATATTGACCGCCAGTTCCTCCAGTTTGGCGATATCTTCGGGTGTGCCTCTGCCTTCGGTAATATCGGTCAGAATCTCCAGCATCCGGCGGGTGCCGATCCGGCAGAAGGTGCATTTGCCACAGGACTCATTCTGCGTAAAATTCAAGAAGAAGCGGGCGATATCGACCATGCAGGAGCCCTGATCCATCACCACCATACCACCGGAGCCCATGATCGCCCCGGTCTGAGTGATAGAGTCATAATCCACGATCGTATCGAGCAAGGATTCCGGGATACAGCCACCGGAAGGACCGCCGAGCTGAACCGCCTTGAAAGGCAGCTCGGTCTTCATTCCACCCCCGACCTTATAGATCACGTCACGGATGGTGATCCCCATTGGAACCTCGATCAATCCGCTGTTGGCGATCTTTCCCGCCAACGCAAAGACCTTCGTCCCCGGCGACTTTTCAGTGCCGAATCTGGTAAATGCCTCGGCGCCATGAGTGATGATCCAGGGGATATTTGCCCAGGTCTCCACATTGTTGATATTGGTTGGTTTGCCCCAAAGTCCCTTCACCGCGGGGAAGGGCGGACGGATGGTCGGCATCCCGCGCTTGCCTTCTATGGATTGCATCAGAGCGGTTTCCTCACCGCAGACGAAAGCACCGGCGCCTTCCTTGATATGCAATTCAAAGGAATATTCCATACCCATGATGTTTTTACCGAGATAGCCCCGCGCTTCGGCATCGGCAATGGCTTTGATCAGGTGTTTGATCGCCAGCGGATATTCGGCACGGCAGTAGATGTAACCCTCGTCCGCACCCATGGCAAAAGCGCCAATGATCATTCCTTCGATGATGGCATGCGGATCACCTTCAAGAATGCTCCGGTCCATAAAGGCACCCGGATCGCCTTCATCGGCGTTGCAAACCACGTATTTCTTTTCTGATTGAGCATTATAGGCAAACTGCCATTTCAGTCCGGTACTGAAACCAGCGCCACCACGTCCTCGCAGACCGGCATGTCTGACGGTGTCAATGATCTCCATCCGGTCC
>VGPI01000041.1 GCA_016875595.1 Candidatus Cloacimonadota bacterium | reverse complement strand
GATGGTAGTGAACTGGCGGCGCACTTCCTTGACCATCTGTCCTGCGGCTCTGCCCACGGCTTTGATGGTAAGGGCGGAAAAGACGAAAGTTACCATCGCGCCGATAAAGAGACCCATAAGGAACTTTGGATTGAGCAGGTGGATCTGGTAAATGTCGATAAAATCGGTCATTGAAGCATTCTCAATGGATAGTTTGAGCTCCGCCAAACGCTCGGCAACCAACGCCGGCATTTTTTCCACCAGTGCACCCTTGACCTTTTCCATGTATGCCACGAGCAGTGCCATGGCAGTCAGGGCGGCAGATCCGATGGCAAAGCCCTTGCCAATGGCAGCGGTGGTATTGCCCAGGGCGTCGAGGTTGTCTGTCTTTTCCCTGACTTCCTTGGGTAGATGAGCCATTTGGGCATTGCCTCCGGCGTTATCGGCGATCGGACCAAAGGCATCCATTGCCAGGGTAACACCGAGTGTGGCAAGCATACCCACGGCACCAAAGCCAATGCCATAGAGTCCCATCTCGACAATTTCGAATCCAAAACTGAAAGTAAAGGCGGTAATGATCCCAACTACTATGATGATCACCGGTGCAGCGGTGGAGGTCATCCCGACTGCAATCCCCTCCAGAATTACCGTGGCGGAGCCGTAGTCACCCTGACGGGCGATGTTCTTCGTTGGGTTATAGCTATGAGAGGTGTACAGTTCAGTGAATTGCCCGATCAGAATACCGGCACCCAGACCCACCAGCGAAGAAAGAAAGATCCCGAACCGATATGGCGCCGGGAGGAGAAAATGGGTGATCAGCCAGGAAGCCACAGCGATCAAGATTGAACTGACATATACGCTCTTGTTAAGAGCGAACATCAGTTCTTTCATACTGGCGTCATCCTTGGTGGAGACGATATAGACACCAATGATGGAAAGGATGGCTCCGAACCCCGCAAGGATCATTGGTGCGGTGATAAAATTGGCAATGTAAGAACTCATGGCGGCATCCCGGCTGATCAATTGCATCACGGCAGCCATCCCGAGGGCAGCGGTTGCCAGGATTGAACCGGCATATGATTCATAAAGATCGGCGCCCATACCGGCAACGTCACCAACGTTGTCTCCGACGTTATCAGCTATGGTAGCCGGATTGCGGGGATCATCCTCCGGTATATCGGCTTCCACTTTGCCCACCAGATCGGCTCCGACGTCAGCGGCTTTGGTATAGATTCCTCCACCCAGACGGGCAAAAAGCGCCTGCGATGAGGCACCCATACCGAAGCTCAACATCACCACGGCAATCTCGGGCAGAGTATAATTCATCAGACGCAAGATAAAGAACCAGGCAGAAATGTCGAAGATCGCCAATCCGACCACGATCAACCCCATAACACTACCGGCGCGGAAAGCGACTTTGAGACCCCTATTCAAGCTCTTGGAACACGCCTGTGCCGTCCGCGACGATGCCATGGTGGCAGTTTTCATCCCGATGTAGCCCGCCAGACCGCTGAAGAAACCACCGGTTAAAAATCCCCAGGGAACCATCGGGTCGAGGACTTTCAAGTGCAACGCCATGATCTGCAGGATTACGAAAGCCACGGCAAAAAAGATGATCACACCTTTATACTGCTGCTTGAGATAGGCAAATGCACCCTCGCGGACGAATCCGGCTATCTCCTGCATCCGAGGATTACCCGGATGCTCTTTTTTTACCCAACGGTACATCAACAAGGCAAAGAACAAAGCTGCAAAAGCTCCGATCGGTGCCACATACCATAGAAGCGGCACATGATCCATTTACTACCTCCTGTGCGGGTTCGGATATCAGAATCACACACAATCCATCATGTAAACTCATGCTTTTTGGATTTGCTCATTTCTGTCAATTTGTTTTTTTTCGGGTCTGGTTCGCCAAGTAGCATGATCATCGAACAATCCATTAGCGGGCAATGCAATAGCGCTTGTTACACCGATTCTCCAGGAGTATGAAAAAAATAAGTATTGACAGCATAGGGGCGTGATTTTTTCTGGCTCGCACACCAAAAAAATAGTGATAAGTGCATAGAGTGTTCAGTTAAGGATTGACAAAAAACCACGTTGAAAAATGTTGGGAAAACTAAATGCCGATGTAGCTCAAAGGTAGAGCAATTGATTTGTAATCAATTGGTTGGGGGTTCAATTCCCTTCATCGGCTCCAGTTAAGTGGAGAGGTTCCCGAGCGGCCAAAGGGAACAGACTGTAAATCTGTCGTCAGCAGACTTCGGAGGTTCGAATCCTCCCCTCTCCACCACGAAGCGGGAATAGCTCAGATGGCTAGAGCATCAGCCTTCCAAGCTGAGGGTCGCGGGTTCGAACCCCGTTTCCCGCTCCATCGAAGCAGGGGATGGTCATGCGGATGACGCTTGCCATCCAGTATTATAGAAACGTGAAAGAAGCTCATGTAGCTCAGTCGGTAGAGCACCTCCTTGGTAAGGAGGAGGTCACCGGTTCAAGTCCGGTCATGAGCTCCATCAACAACAACAAAAAACATAGATGGAATGAAAACCATTCCAGGAGGAATAATGGCAAAAGCTAAATTTGTGAGAAACAAACCACACGTTAACGTTGGAACCATTGGTCACATTGACCACGGCAAGACCACGTTGACCGCCGCGATGACTTTGTATCTGAGCAAGAAGGGCGGCGCTCAGTTCCGTTCTTTCGACAGTATCGACAACGCCCCGGAAGAAAAAGCCCGTGGTATCACCATTGCCACCGCTCACGTCGAATATGAGTCAGACAAGCGTCACTATGCCCACGTTGACTGCCCCGGTCATGCCGACTATATTAAAAACATGATCACCGGTGCAGCCCAGATGGACGGTGCCATCCTTGTCGTCAGCGCCTATGACGGTCCCATGCCCCAGACCCGCGAGCATATCCTGCTTGCCCGTCAGGTGGGTGTGCCGGCAATGGTCGTTTATATGAACAAGTGTGACCTGGTGGACGATCCTGAATTGCTTGACCTGGTCGAGATGGAAGTGCGGGAATTGCTGGAGAAATACAAATTCCCCGGTTCTGAAATCCCCGTCATTCGCGGTTCTGCCCTCAAAGCCCTCAACGGCGAACCCGAGGGCGAAGCCAGCGTTCAAGAACTGATCAATGCGATCGACAACTATATCCCGGAACCGGCAAGAGCGGTTGACAAACCATTCCTGATGCCGGTTGAAGACGTCTTTTCCATCCCTGGTCGCGGTACTGTTGCTACCGGTCGTGTGGAACGTGGCGTGATCAAAGTGGGCGACAAAGTAGAACGTGTCGGAATCCGCGAAACCGTGGAAACCACCTGTACCGGCGTGGAAATGTTCCGCAAGATCATGGATGAAGCCCGCGCCGGAGATAACATTGGCGTCCTGCTGCGTGGTTTCGGCAAGACGGATGTGGAACGCGGCATGGTTTTGGCAAAACCGAAATCCATCACTCCACATACCAAGTTCATCGGCGAAACGTACGTCCTGACCAAGGACGAAGGTGGACGCCACAAACCCTTCCAAACCGGATACCGTCCCCAATTCTATTTCAGAACGACCGACGTGACCGGAACCTTAGTATTACCGGAAGGTGTCGAGATGGTCATGCCCGGGGACAATATCCAGATCCGTGCTGAATTGATCACCCCGATCGCCATGGAACAGGGACTGCGTTTTGCTATCCGCGAAGGTGGACATACCATCGGAGCCGGAGTAGTCGCTTCAGTGATCGACTAATCGATAGTGACCTGCGAGATTTCAGATAATGAGAGATATAATCATACTGGCATGTGAAGAGTGTAAGAACCGTAATTATACGACCACGCGCAACAAACGCAAACATCCGAACCGGATGGAACTGAAAAAGTTCTGCCCGAGTTGCCGTCGCCATACCTTACACAAACAAACACGCTAAACAACTTGATGCGCAGGACAGTAGTTCAACTGGTAGAGCACCGGTCTCCAAAACCGGGGGTTGCGGGTTCGATTCCTGCCTGTCCTGCCATTCAATCTGACGGCGCAAGCCCGGATATTTGGTAAGAATAATGATAGAAAAAGTGACGCGTTTTTTCCGGGAAGTCCGCTCCGAGATGAAATCGGTGACCTGGCCTTCCAAGGCAGACCTTAAAGAAGGGACGATAGTCGTTGTCGTGATGTCCGCGATTGTGGCAATCTTTTTGTCTATGGTGGACTATGGATTTCGCAACCTGATCGAGTTGCTCTTTTAAAAGAAGGTAGATCGTAGATGAAATGGTATGTGATCCATACCTATGCAGCGCATGAAAATAAGGTAAAGACAGCGATCGAAAAGGGTCTTGCGGGTACTCCCATGGAGAGCTTGGTCGGTCAGCTGCTGGTACCCGTGCGCACGACCTTTATTATCAGAGACGGGAAGAAGATCGAGCGCGAGCGCAAGCTCTTCACCAGTTATGTCCTGATTGAATGCGACATGAGCCCTGAACTGCGTGCCTATATCCAAAACATCGCGGGTGTCACCAATTTTCTGGGTCAACGCCGCGACCAAAAAGATCTGATCCCTCTGACCGAGGAGGAAGTAAATCGCTTGTTGGGGATCACGGATAAAGACCGGGTGACCAAGACCAAGGAATATCTTCCTGGTGACATGGTGCGGATCATCTCCGGTCCCTTCACCGATTTTGAGGGCATAGTCCAGAAGATCAATGATGACAGCAGCAAACTAGTCATCGATGTAACGGTCTTTGGCAGAAGGACACCGGTCGAACTGAATGCCGACCAGGTGGAACAAATTAAGAAATAACTGTTTTAGAGGTATACAATGGCGAAACCAAAAGATGCAGTTGCAATGATCAAGTTGCAGCTACCCGCAGGAAAAGCGACCCCTGCTCCACCGGTCGGACCGGCTTTGGGTCAAGCAGGTGTGAACATCCCGGAATTTTGCCGGCAGTTTAACGAGAAGACCGCCGATCAACCGGGCATGGTATTTCCTGTTCTCATCTATGTGGCAAAGAATAAATCATTTACATTTGAGATCAAAACCCCTCCAGCATCTGTACTGATCAAAAAGGAAGCAGGATTGGCAAAGGGATCGAGTGCCCCCAATAAAAGCAAGGTCGGCAAGATCAACCATGAGCAACTGCGCCAGATCGCTCAATTGAAGATGCAGGACATGAATTGTAATTCCCTTGAATCCGCTATGAGTATGATCGCCGGAACTGCAAGAAGCATGGGTGTCATCGTAGAAGAATGACGCTACTTGGCAGGAGATAACTCATAAGGAGAATCAATGAAACATAGTAAAAGGTACAAACAGGCATTTACCCAGTTTGACCGCCAGAAACGATATGATCTGGAGGAAGCGATCCAACTTCTGAAGTCATTGCCACCTACGAAGTTTGATGAGACTATCGAGATCCATTTCAATCTGGGAGTCGATCCGCGTAAAGCCGATCAACAGATCCGCAATTCCATTATCCTCCCTCATGGCACCGGCAAGACCGTCAGAGTACTTGTCTTTGCCGAGGGCGACAAAGCTGATGAAGCTAAAAAAGCCGGTGCTGATCACGTCGGTCTTGATGATCTGATCGAGAAAATCTCCGGTGGGTGGTTTGACTTTGAAGTTGTTATCACCACACCAAACCTGATGGGAAAGATCGGAAAGCTCGGCAGGACCCTCGGCCCTCGTGGATTGATGCCCAATCCCAAAGTCGGCACGGTAACAATGGATATCGGGAAAGCGGTGGAAGATGCCAAAGGCGGCAAGGTTACTTACCGGGTAGACAAATTTGCCAATCTTCACATCCCCAGCGGCAAGCTCAGCTTCCCCCCGGAGCACTTGAGAGAGAATATCCGGACGATCATTGCAGCGATCCTGCGCGAACGTCCAGCCACACTCAAAGGCGTCTTTATCAAGAGCATAACCCTATGCTCAACCATGGGTCCAGGCGTAAAGCTACAAGTATCAGCAGCGACCCAGGAAGCTAAGGGTTAAGTAAGGAGTATCAATGGTTCAGGAAATCAAAAAAGTAACCGTAAAGAACTTGAAAGAACGGTTAAGCGGCGCAAAAGCGATCATTCTGGTGGATTATAAGGGAATAAACATCGAACAGGTGAATCAATTGCGCAACGCTTTCCGGTCGGACAAGATCGATTACTTCGTCCAGAAAAACACCCTGATCAAGAGAGCTCTGAATGACGAAGAGATTGGGATTGATCAGCTTGATGATTATCTAATGGGTCCCACCGCCGTAGCGGTGTGCAAAATCGATGAGGTCTCACCGGCACGGGTTTTGATCAAGTTCATCAAGGAAGTAATGGAAGGTGGCACTTTCCCCTGTTTCAAAGCCGGTTTTATCGGTGGGAGAGTGTTTACCGCAGAAGAGCTTCAGATATTAGCCCTGCTTCCTTCCCGTGAGGAACTTTTGGCAAAGGTACTCGGAAGCGCCCAAGCTCCGATCAGGAATTTCCTGGGAGTCACCCAAGGTATTATCCGCAAATTTGTCTATGCGGTCGATGCCATCGTCCAGAAAAAGACGAACGCCAGCTAAACAATATTTATATCCGATGGAGGAAAAATGTCCGATAAAAAACAACAAGTGATAGACCTGATCAAGGAAATGACTGTTCTTGAATTAGCCGATCTGGTCAAAGAAATGGAAGAGATATTCGGCGTATCAGCAGCCGCACCGGTGGCAACAGCCGCTCCAGTCGCCGGAACAGCCGCAGAAGCCAAGGAAGAACAAACAGAATTTGATGTCATTCTCGCCAACGCTGGTGAAAAGAAGATCAATGTGATCAAAGTTGTACGTGAGATCACCAAGCTTGGCCTCAAGGAAGCCAAGGATCTCGTGGATACCGCACCCAAGGTAGTCTCGGAAAAAGTCAGCAAAGAAGAAGCAGATTCCGTGAAGAAAAAACTTGAAGAAGCCGGTGCCGTGGTCGAAGTAAAGTAAATCACCTTGTCAAAGACCTTAAATGTGTCTGTACCATGCTGATGCAAGTAACCGATACAGACGTTAACAGCGAGTTTCAGAGAATCGACGCCTTATGTCGGTTCTCTGGAATTTCCTATGCGTTCCTCGGTGGTCTGCCGATATCATACAGGTTTCAGACATCCATCATCGACGGGTTGCATGGCTCCTGAGCGCTTAGTTATTAAGCATATTGCCAGAGCAGGCAGGCCGGGATTTGGCACGGTTACTGACACAGTTACCAGGTTGAGAGCAGTAACAAGGAACGTGAACATTTTGATCATACGGACAAGCTTCGCTTGTGCAACTACTGAATTTACTCAAGACGAGGCAATTAATTCAATCAACAATGTGCATTAAGACCACAAAGGAGTGATCTTTTGAGAAACATCAAAAGTTATTCCCGGATCTCAAAACGGTTTGCCGAACTCGGCATACCGGAAGTAGAAGTACCCAATTTGCTGGCGATGCAGGTGGAGGCGTTCAACGATTTCCTGCAAAAAGAGATCCACCCACAGCGCCGCAGGAAGCAGGGACTTCAGGCAGTGTTTGAGTCCATCTTCCCGCTGGAAGATGCCAAGGGTAACTTCCGGCTGGAATTCATAGAGTATAGCATTCTCCAGGAAAAATACACCATTGAGGAGTGCATGGATCGGAATTTGTCTTATCAAGCACCCCTCAAGGCAAAACTCAGATTAACCGTTTTTGAACAAACCGAGGGCAGACGCGAACACAAGGATACGATCGAACAGGACGTTTTCCTGGGTGAGATCCCTCTGATCACGGAACAAGGGACTTTTATCGTCAATGGCGCAGAACGGGTGATCATCTCTCAGTTACAAAGATCCCCCGGGGTTTTCTTCTCCGAGGAAAAGCACCCCAGTGGGAAGACTCTGTATTCAGCGAAGGTCATCCCATACAATGGATCGTGGTTGGAATTTGACATTGACATCCACGACGTGATGTTCGTGCATATCGACAAACGTCGTAAGCTACCCGTATCGATCCTCTTGCGGGCAATCGGCCTATCCACCGATGAAGACCTGCGCCAGACCTTTTACAAAACAGAAATCCTGGAGATAGAATCCGCCAAAGGGCGTCACTTGTCCAAAGACATCATTGTCGCCGATACTCCGGAACCGATCGCCAAAGCTAACGAAATCGTTACCGATAAATTGATCAAAGATCTCAGGGCGGCCAATGTAGAGCAAGTGGAATTGATCGACTATGATTATGAAATTGCCCGTAAAGTACTGGAAAATACCATCAGCAAAGACCCCACCCACAATCAGGAAGAGGCTTTAAAAAAGATTTACACCCTGATTCGACCCGGAGAGGAAGCCACCGTCGAAGCTGCAAAAACACTGGTTGACCGCATGTTCTTCAATGAGAAGAGATACAATCTGGGCGAAGTCGGTCGTTACAAGATCAATTGCCGTCTTAAGCACGAAGAACCCGTCCCGATGGATAAGCTTACCTTGACCATTGGTGATTTTGCGCACATCTTCAAGACCCTGGTTAATATCTATCATGATGAGGATGAGGTCGATGATATCGATAACCTCGCCAACCGGCGGATCAGAACGGTGGGTGAATTACTGCAGGAGCAATACAACATCGGCATGCTCATGGTCGCCCGGATCATTCAGGAGCGGATGGCCATATCAGGGATTGATGAGATCACGGTGCATGATCTGGTGAACAGCAACGCTTTGATATCCGTAGTTCAGTCCTTCTTCCTTACCGGTCAGTTATCCCAATATATGGAACAGACCAATCCTCTTGCCGCATTGAGACACAAGCGAGCCTTATCCGCCCTTGGTCCCGGCGGCTTGACCCGTGACCGGGCAGGCTTTGAAGTTCGTGACGTGCATTCTTCCCATTATGGCAGGGTCTGTCCGGTGGAGACCCCGGAGGGTCCAAACATTGGGTTAATCGTGTCTCCTGCCATTTACTCCCGGATCAATAAATACGGCTTCATCGAAACACCCTACCGCAAGGTTGTGGATGGCGTGGTCACGGATGAGTATGAATTCCTTGATGCCGCTCAGGAAGAGAATTATATCATTGCCCAATCCAATGTAACCATAAACGATAAGCGCAG
Organism: Candidatus Cloacimonadota bacterium; assembly: GCA_016875595.1. Taxonomy (GTDB): domain Bacteria; phylum Cloacimonadota; class Cloacimonadia; order Cloacimonadales; family Cloacimonadaceae; genus VGPI01. Next base: position 3,241 of record VGPI01000041.1, on the reverse strand, counting down.
GATAGCGGATGAGATCATCTTTGCCCGCGAACGGGGAGAATTTGTCCAGATCGATCCCAAACAGGTTCAATATATGGATGTATCCCCTCAGCAGATGGTTTCTGTATCAGCGGCCATGATCCCATTTCTGGAGCATGACGATGCCAACCGCGCCTTGATGGGTTCAAACATGCAACGCCAGGCAGTTCCTCTCATCAATCCGCTCGCCCCGCTGGTCGGAACCGGCATGGAGCGGGTAACAGCATCGGATTCATCCTGCGTTGCCATTGCTCCTTATGATGGTATTGTGGTCAGTGTAACTTCTTCTTATATTGACATTAAGCCGACAAATGAAAAGGATGAAGCACTGTATTTGGGCAGTGATCATCGAATTCAGCTCAAGAAATTCTTGCGCACCAATCAAGACACCTGCGTCAATCAGCGACCCGTTGTCCGCATTGGCGATGTCGTTCGCAAGAACCAGCCGATCTCGGATGGACCATGCATAGAAGACAATCGTCTGGCATTGGGCACCAACATGCTGGTCGCCTTCATGCCCTGGTACGGATACAATTATGAAGATGCCATCATTATCAGTGAGCAGGTCGCCCGCGATGATACCCTTACCTCGATCTACATAGAGGAACTGGAAGTTCTGGTGCGCAATGTCAAGAATGGCAAGGAAGAGCTGGCATACGACATCCCCAACGTTCCGGCTCATGCATTACGAAATCTGGACAAGACAGGGATAATCCGCGTAGGTTCGGTGGTCACTGCCGGCGATGTCATCGTTGGCAAGGTCACTCCCAAGTCCATTGAGATCGATCCTTCACCCGAAGAAAACCTGATGCGGGCTTTGTTTGGAGATCGGGCGGGTGATTTTACCAATAGCTCGCTCAAAGCCAAGCCCGGTATGGAGGGTGTGGTCATCGATATCAAGGTTTTCTCCCGCCTCGAAGACGGGTCTGATTTTGATGAAAATACCAATGACAGAGTAAAGAAACTCAGAACTGATCTGGAGGAACGTCGTGCCAAAGTCGAGGAATTCAAGGAAGAGAAACTGGCAGCACTGCTGCTCGGTAAAAAAGCCAAGAATATCTGGGACGAGAAAACCAACGTCTGTTTTATCGCCCCCGGCAAGAAGATCACTTCTGAGGATATCAAACGGATAAACTTTAAGAAACTGGATCTCGATGTCGATCTCGTCGAAGACGACCTCATCAACACCGAGATCTACCAGAAAGTCGTGTTAAAAGCCAGACAATCCCTGGAAACCAGCGAAAACATTTTTAAAAAATCCAGAGAACGTCTCAAGCATGGTGATGAATTGCAGTATGGCGTGCGCAAGATGGTCAAGGTCTATGTGGCGAAAAAACGCAAGATCGAAGTCGGCGACAAAATGGCCGGGAGACACGGAAACAAAGGCGTTATATCCATCGTTGCCCCGATCGAAGACATGCCGTTCATGACGGATGGAACCCCGATCGATATCGTCCTCAATCCGCTTGGCGTTCCTTCCCGGATGAACATTGGTCAGATCATGGAGACCCATCTCGGTATGGCGGCAAGAATGCTGGGATTTGAAGTGGAAACACCCATCTTTGACGGTGCCAGCATCAACGACATCCAATCCGAGCTCAAGAATGCCGGACTGTCTCCGGATGGCAAGCAAGTCCTGTTTGATGGAAAAACCGGGGTACCATTCAAGGAACGCGTCACAGTCGGCGTGATCTATATGATGAAACTTAACCACTTGGTTGCCGATAAGATGCATGCCCGTTCCACCGGTCCTTATTCCTTGATTACTCAGCAGCCTCTGGGCGGAAAAGCGCAACACGGCGGTCAACGCTTGGGTGAAATGGAGGTCTGGGCACTTGAGGCCTATGGCGCAGCCAATCTTCTGGAAGAAATGCTGACGATCAAATCAGATGATGTGGATGGCAGAAACAATGCTTTCAAAGCCATTACCCGTGGAGAGAATCCTCCGGCACCGGGAATACCCGAGTCCTTTAACGTGCTTATCAGCGAACTCAAGTCACTTGGCTTTGACATCGAGTTTGTCCCTGAGCAGGAAGCATAAAGGGAAGACCAAGGTATTATTATGAAAAAGGAATTGAAACTCAACGATTATGATGTCGTCCGGATCAGGATTGCCTCACCCGAAACAGTCATAAATGACTGGTCAAACGGCGAGGTGACCAAACCGGATACGCTGAATTATCGAACCCTAAAACCCGAAAAGGACGGCTTGTTCTGCGAACGCATCTTTGGTCCCGAACGTGATTACGAATGCGCCTGCGGCAAGTACAAGAAAAAGCGCTTCCAGAACACCGTTTGCGATCGCTGTAACGTACTTGTAACCACTTCCCGGGTGCGCCGAACCAGGATGGGACATATTGAACTTGCGGTACCGATAGCGCACATCTGGTTCGTGAAAAGCGCTCCCAGCAAGATCGGCACCCTACTTGACATGACGGTCAAAGACCTGGAAAGAGTGCTCTATTATGAGTCCTACATTGTGGTTGATCCCGGTGATTCTCCCTACGAGAAGATGGAATTGCTCGAAGTTGACGAGTTTTATGAGATCAGAGACAAAGTAGGGGACAATTTTATCGCCCTCATGGGTGGTGAAGCCGTCCGTGAGTTGCTGAAAAGAATCAACCTCCATGACGAAGCCCTCAATCTGAGAGCCCGGCTAAAGATGGAGGAGTCCGCGCTGAAAAAGCAGAAGCTGATCAATAAACTGAGAATTGTGGATGCTCTGATCAGATCCGGCAACAAACCGGAATACATGGTCATGGAGGCATTGCCCGTATTACCGCCGACGCTTCGCCCTTTGGTACCGCTGGAAGGTGGCAGATTTGCCACGGCGGATTTCAACGATCTCTACCGTCGCGTCATTACCAGAAACAACCGCCTGAAGCAATTGCTGGATATCAAAGCCCCGGAAGTTATCCTCCGCAATGAAAAGCGAATGCTGCAGGAAGCGGTAGATGCATTGATCGATAACTCCCGCAAAGCCCGCCCGGTCCGCGGTCGTGGCAACCGCCCGCTCAAATCCCTGACTGACCAATTGAAAGGCAAGCAAGGCAGATTCCGTCAGAACCTGCTCGGAAAGCGGGTGGACTATTCCGGCCGTTCGGTGATCACCGTAGGTCCCGAGCTCAAGCTCTACCAATGCGGTCTGCCCAAGGAAATGGCGGTGGAACTATTCAAACCCTACCTGATCGAACGTCTCCAGAAAATGGGCGAAGTGGACAAG
>VGPI01000040.1 GCA_016875595.1 Candidatus Cloacimonadota bacterium | reverse complement strand
TGACCTCATTGCGTCGGGCTGAAGCCCTGCTCCGTCGGCTACGCCTCCTCCGCAGGGCTTCAGCCCGTCGCGTGTCGACTCCAATGCTTTGGGTTTCTTCCGGTGATCTCCGATCTTTTCCAAGGGTTCCAAGACCACGCTCATCATGACAAAAAACTTCATCGGACACAAAAATTCTCCTTTGGGTTTACCATACTATCTGGCATGGATCACCTCAAGGAATAAGCGGGGAAGGACACACTGCAAATGACAAGAAAATGTAAATTGATGGACTACGTATCATTTTTCTTGACTTGATAATGGGTCATGGATTTGCATGACGCCGGGGTCTCGGAAGAGTTGCTATTTGCTGTTACTTTCAGAGACAAGAAGATATTCAAAGGTGGTAAGATGGATAAGTGGTTGAAACTTTTTAAGATGCCATGGTCGGCAGATCTCAAATTCACTATCAGCGAAGAACTGCTGGAAGCACTGATAAAAGAAGCAGTGGGCGAGAAGGTAAAGATAAAAGAGGTGCGTTGTCATGACGGGTATGTAAGCATCACGATCAAGACATTAATGACTATAATGCTCGATCTGGCAATAGACTCAATCAGACTATCGAAGGATGAGATTATTCTTACTATCAAGGATGTTAGGGGGAATATCTCATCGTTCAAGTACTTGATAGACCAGAAAAAACACAATCTGAGATTCGATAAAGATGGAATAATTGAGATCGATTTAACCAAACAAATTGTTGGAAAGATCAGCAATGTACCCATAGGTGTTGCAGATATTCTTAACTACATCAACATCAGCTTAGTTCTTCTGGAAAAAGAGCTGCGCTTATCTATAACGTCAAATAGCGGCTAAGCATATTTTTGAGAACAAGTATAGAGAAGCTTTGTTGGTTACAACTCCACTCTATAATGTACTCCATACTCTTTCTTAGATTCGCTAATCCTCTTATAGTTCACCTCCAAGTTAGCCATACACTTTGGACCATTGTACTCTGTTTTTGTTTCCTCCTTGCTTCATCACCTTAGTATAACCTTAGTATAACCTTACGGTCGTAAGGTTATACTAAGGTTATACTAAGGTGATGAAGCAAGGAGGAAACGTGGAAAAGCCGATTATGATTGGTTTTGGGAGTTTTTACAGGACTGCAGGAGATCCTCGACTTCAGTCCGGTTTTCCCACAGGGCACAGCCGTACCGGGTCTCCCGGAGCAGGTCTTCCCGACTGCGGAGGGTGCTCAGGAAGCGTGAGCGCAATGCCTCTATGAGGGTGGTATGGGCGATTGAGACATCGCTAAAGGGAGAAAATGGGCAGGGTTCCAAAGCACCATCTGACTGGATGTGCACGAAGCCCTTGCCGGCAGCAAGGCAGCCGTCATAGAGCTGTTCATCACCGGGGAAATTGACGAAGATGGCGGGGAATTTATGACTGAGAACATCCACCCGTTCCTGCATAAGGGCTCGGTCGTCCTGATCGATCACGCTCTCATCCATGATCCCATTCACAGGGACATACTCGATCCAGAAAAAGAGGCGGCAACCCTGGTGGACAAGCCCGGCGGTGAATTCATCGGAAGCGATGGTAGCCAGATTGTCCTTGTTGACGGTGATGGATACTCCCCAGAAGCGCTTGGCTTGAGCCAGAGCATCCAGGACCGGCAGGAGTTTTTCAGAGACCGCGGTACCACGCCGCCGATCGGTATGCTGAAAGTCGCCTTCGCTGCTGACAACGGGTAAAAAATTGAGGGGCAGGCGATTGATCAGATGCGGATCCAGCAGCAGTCCATTAGTGAAGACCGGGAAGAGGATGCCGGGATGTTTGGCGCAAAGATCGATCAGATCCGGAACAGTGAAGGGTTCTCCTCCGGCGATGAGGATGATACCGATACCCAGTTGTCTTGCCTGGGTGTAAAGCGAGTCCTTTTGACGGCGGGTCAGGTCACTGCCACTGCGATGTTGGTTGACTAAGGCGTAACAGCCCTTACAGTGCAGATTACAGCGCTTGGTAATGCTATGGATGATCAGGGGCGGGATATTGATGCCCTGAAGGATATAACGGTTTCTGATGCGGTTGTATCCTATCTGCCGGAGCAGAAACCGGAGAAACCACAAACCCTGACAGGGACTGGAGAGGGTGAGCCGGAAAGCCCGGAGGAGGAGAGATAGGATGGTGCGATAGAGTAGTTTACGAGCGGTGTGCTGCATCGGGGAACAGAACCTTGATCAATGTCCCAGGTTCGAGGCGGAAAGGTGAACCCTTGCCCTCGAAAAAGCCATGCTCCTTGATCATGTGGATGTTCAGCGCCGTCCAACGGATGGTGATGCCGGTCGTAAGATGGGTGCAGGTAGTGACCGTTTTGCGCTGTAAACCGCGATGCAGAAAAGGACAGGGGAGTTTACCGCGAGTGATCTCGGTCTCCACTTCATAGCTGCCGTCAATGATAATACCGCCTTCGTATGCCTGCTGGCTCTGATCGGTGAGATATTGCATCCGCTCTGCGATCTCTGGCGCAGTAATGTCCAGGCGCAGGAGGGTCTGGGCATCATCGGCGATGATCTCGTTCAGGGGACGCTGATCAATGCCCAGAAAACCGCTGAGGGTGATCACTCCGGGCTGCATTCTTTGGGTAACGAGCAATTCCTGAGGAGTCTGTTTCATTTTATCATCCAAAACTGTCGTAATAGATCCTATCTTTGGGGACGCCGAGCTCGATCAGGGCTTTTTTCACCGATTCGATCATCGCCGGACTGCCGCAAAGATATGCCTCGGTATTGGCGGGATCGGTGATCAATTCAGGGAAAACCGGCATGACATATCCGATCCTGCCCTGCCAATTCTCTTCCGGACATGGTTTGGACAAGACGGGGATATACTCAAAATCGTCGAAGACCTGTTCAAAGGCATGCATCTCCCCGGTGAGATAGAGGTCTTTGCAGGTGCGGGCGCCAAAGAGGTAACGCATCCGGCGGGTGGTTCCGACCCGGCTCAAGTATTCCAGGATCGACTTGATCGGCGCTTTGCCGGAGCCGCCGGCGACGAAGATCATATCGGCAGAGGTATCCCGGATGAAGAAATCGCCATAAGGTCCGGTAAAACTGATCTGATCGCCTTCGTTGAGATATTGATGCACCCACGTGGTGCAGATGCCTTCCGGCACGTAGCGGATGATCAGTTGGATCTGTCGGTCATTCCCCGGATCGGATGAGATCGAATAGGCGCGCCCGACCTTCTGACGCACCTTGGCATAGATCGGGGTCTCCAATTGGACGTATTGCCCGGCTTTAAAATCAATGGTTTCCGGCTCGGTCAGCGTAATGATCACACCTTTGATGTCATAGGTATAATCCTCGATCTTGCTGACCACGCCTTGAAAGCGGCGGATATTGAAGATGGATTCAGGGATATGGATACGGACGTCGCTCTTTACCTTGATCTGGCAGGCAAGGCGGACATTACCGGTCATCTCTTTGGTGGTAAGCAGGGGTTTCTCGGTCGGTAATAATGGTCCGCCACCTTCCAAGACCTGACATTTGCAGGTGCCACAACTGCCTTTGCCACCACAGGCGGAAGGGATGAAGATCTGGTTCTCGGACAGAGCGTTAAGCAGCGATGATCCGCCTTTGAGAGTGATCAGGCGCTTGCCGTTGATATCTATCTTGCAGTCGCCATAGTCATTGAGATACCTTTGGGCGATGACCAGGATCAGTGCCAGACCGCCGCTGACCAGGGAGGTGATGCCGATGTCCTGAATAATGCTGACAAACATATCCGCTACTGAACGATCACAATGCCCGAGAAGCCGATGAAAGCCAAAGCCATGATGCCGGTGACGATCAAACTGATCCCCGCTCCCTGCAGTCCTTGCGGGATCATCTTTTCCTTGAGGCGGTTGCGGATACCGGCGAGCATCAGGATCGCCAGGAGCCAGCCAATCCCACTGCCCGCACCATAGGCAACCGATTGAATAAAAGAGTACTTGCGGATCACTAAGAACAAACTGACGCCGAAGATGGCACAATTGACCGTGATCAAGGGCAGGAAGATCCCCAACGTGTAATACAACGCCGGAGTGAAGCGTTCGATCAGCATCTCCAACAATTGGACAAAGGCGGCGATCACAATGATGAAGACGATGAATTGCAGATAGATCAGATCAAAGGGCACCAGGATATGATAGTAGATGACCCAATTCAAACCGGCGGTGACGGTAAGGACAAAAAACACCGCCATCCCCAGTCCGAAGGAGGACTCCACCTCTCTGGAGATGGAGAGATAGGAGCACATGCCGAGGAAATTGGTGAGCAGGATATTACTGGTGAAAATGGCAGCCCAGAAGAGAATGAAGGCATTGATATCCATGTTTATGCCTTGCCTTTGTAATACTTGTTATTGATGATCCAGATGAAGATGGCGAGGATGAAGAAGGCGCTGGGTGCCATCACCATGATCGCCCACTTGATCCACCAGTCACCGAGAATGGTGAAGCCAAAGAGCGAGCCAAAGCCCAGGATCTCGCGGATAAGCGCAATGGCAAGCAGGACAAGCGTATAGCCAAATCCCGCGCCGATCCCGTCGATGAAGGAATCCAGCGGTTTGTTCTTGGCGGCAAATGCCTCCGCTCTGCCCATCAGGATGCAATTGGTGATGATCAGACCCACGTAAGGACCGAGTTGTTTGCTGATCGCCGGCAGGTATGCCTTCAAAAAGATATCCACGATGATCACGTAGAAAGCAATGATCAGGGTCTGGGTCATCATCCTCACACTACGGGGGATGTAATTGCGCACCAAAGAAATGGTGAGATTGGCAAAAGCCAGGGAAAAGATCACACCGATGCCCATGATCAAGCTATTCAGCATCAGGTTGGTCACCGCCAGCGTGGAGCAGATCCCCAGGATCTGTTTCCAGACCGAGTTCTCCTTGAACGCGCTGTGGCGGAAGATCTGGCTGCGGGTCATGGCTGAAGCCCCTGCTTCACCTGATCACGGATGAGAGTCAGTTCCTGAGCGAGCATTTTAAGCACGCTTTGGCTGGTGATGGTAGCACCGGTCACCTGTCTGATCTGCGCTGGATCGGGATTGAGCGCATCTTCCGGCACCAAAGAGAGCGTTACGGGCTTGTCATTGTCATATAATACTTTACCGGCAAATTGCTGCCGAAACCAGGATTCTGTAATCCGGGCTCCCAACCCTGGCGTCTCCATCTGGTCATAGACGCTGAGATTGATCACCGTCATCAGGTCGGGCTTCATCGCCACCAAAGCGCTCATTGTCCCCCACAGACCTTTTCCTGTGATATCCAGACAATAACCGAGCCGGACGCCTTCAAAATGCGCTGAATAATAGGTGATATCGGCATTTGTTAGGCAGATGGACTCAATGAAACGCTGGAAGTTGTTATCTACATTCTCAATCGAGAGAAGCTCTGTTTCGCTCAAGCCGGATAGCAGTCCGATCTCACCGGCAAAGAGAGACAGAACCTGGCTGCGGAATGCCTGTTCCTGAGCACGTTTGATCCGGGGTTCGCTACTGCGGTAAAACACAGCTAAAACGCCGATAAAGACGATGCTGACGACCAGCATGAAAAAAACCGGATACCAGTAACGCTCGGATAGCGGAGTGGATCGATCGCTGGAAGAAAGTGACTCAGCGTTTTGAGGGTCGCTCATGCTTTCTTCTCCGCTTTCATGGGGATCAGGTATTTATCGATGCCGTATTCAATGATCGGCATCAGGGCATTGGTGATCAGCAGGGCAAACATAAAGCCCTCATAAAATAGCGACTTCTGCCGGATCAGGACAGTAAGGAACCCAATCAGCAATCCATAGACCCAGATGGCATACTTGCCTTTGGATTGCGAAACCGGATCGGTGGTCATATAGACGATGCCAAAGAGGGCACCGCCGCTGACCAGAAGATAGAAGGGGTTTTCAGCGGGTGCAAAGACCCAGGAAAAGAACAGGATGCTGAGCAGGGTGCTGAGCATCGGTTGCCATTTAGCGGTCTTGGTGATGATCAGATAGATCCCCGCCAGGATGATCAATAGCGCTGAGGTCTCTCCCAATGAGCCGGGGATCGTTCCCAGAAAGGCGTCCTTGAAGCCGTAGAGGTATGCGCCGGTGTTGCGGAAATGACCAAGGATGGTGGCACCAGTGATCATATCGCTACCAGCGGTAAATTGCGCAAAACCACCAGGGAATCCGGTAAAGGGTTTTGCCCAGGTGATCGTCATCTGCTGGGGGAATGAGACGTAAATGAAAGTCCTACCGAGAATGGCAGGATTAAAGATATTCAGCCCAAAGCCGCCAAAGACCATCTTGCCGAAAAGGATGGCAACGGCTGAGCCCAGAGCTGCGATCCAGAGCGGAATGGTCGGCGGTAAAGTGAAAGCCAGTAACGATCCGGTGACGAATACCGCCATCGAGACCTTGGCGTTCTTTTTGGAACGGAGAAAGAGATATTCGGTGAGATACGCGCTTAAATTGCTTATGAACACGATCAGCAAGACCCGCCAGCCAAAGCAATAGATACTCACCAGCAGCGAGGGAATGAGAGCATAAAGCACCCTATTCATCACCGGCTGTCTCAGGATCTTGTTAAACATACGCCATTATTCCTTAAATCTGATATAAGAGCTCCGCACAAGAATACACCTATTCTACTTACGGGCGTCCTATGGCGAAATAGGTGAAACCCAGTTCGCGCACCTGATGCGGTTCATACTGGTTACGGCCGTCAAAAATGACGGGTTGACGCATGAGCGACCTGATCCGCGTAAAATCGGGATAGCGAAACTGGTGCCACTCAGTGACCAGGAGCATCGCATCGGCATCACGCAGAGCATCATACTCGCTGTCGGCATAGGAGATGGCAGGATTGTCACCAAAACGGCGTTGTGCCTCAGGCGTGGCGACTGGATCATAAGCCACAACCGTGGCTCCGGCGTTGATCAGATCGTTGATGATGACGATCGATGGCGCATCGCGCATGTCGTCAGTTTGGGGTTTGAAAGACAGTCCCCAGACGGCAAAGGTCTTCCCGTGGAGATCATCTCCAAAGTGGGTCTTTACCTTCTGTACCAGTATGGTTTTCTGCTCGGCATTGACCGCTTCCACTGCCTTCATTACCAAGGGTTCCATCCCGGCTTTCTGAGCCATTTGGATCATTGCCTGAACGTCCTTGGGGAAACAGCTTCCGCCATATCCAACTCCGGGATGGATGAACTTATAACCAATGCGGGTATCGGAACCGATGCCGTGTCTAACCTCGGAAACATCCGCACCGAGTTTCTCACACAGCCGGGCTATCTCGTTCATAAATGATATCTTGGTTGCCAGCATGGCGTTGGCAGCGTATTTGGTCATCTCGGCGGAGCGGATGGACATTGTTATCACCCTGTCGTTATTGCGGTTAAAGGGTGAGTACAGGAGTCTCATGATCTCTCCGACGCGGACGTTATCCACGCCCACGACCACTCTGTCCGGTTTCATAAAGTCCTCAATGGCAGCGCCTTCTTTGAGGAACTCCGGATTGGAGACGATGTCAAATTCATAGTTGACACCACGCTCAGCCAGGACTTTTTCCACTTCCTTTCTGACCAGATCGGCGGTACCTACCGGAACGGTCGATTTATCCACTATGATCTGGTACTCGGTCATATGCCGGGCGATGTCTCTGGCAACCGCCAGGACATATTGCAGATCAGCCGAGCCGTCCTCATCGGGTGGAGTGCCGACTGCAATGAACAAGACCAATGCCTTATCCACCGCTTCCCTGATCTCGGTGGTAAAAGTCAGCCGTCCCTCTTTGGTGTTGCGGCGAACCATCTCTTCCAAGCCGGGTTCATAGATCGGGATCATTCCCTGGCGCAGCAATGTAATCTTGTTTACGTCCGTATCCACGCAGATGACGTTATTGCCCATTTCAGCAAAGCAGGTACCCGAAACGAGCCCCACATAACCGGTGCCAATTACTGCTAATTCCATTTATGCTCCAGTGTACTTATCCTTAAAGAATTCGACGGTCTCTCTGATCCCTTCACCGAGACCGTACTGAGGATACCAATCCAGAAAATGCCGGGCTTTGTCAATGTTTAACAAGCTCCGTTTGACATCTCCCGGACGGGCAGGCATTATGCTCGGTTCGATTACTGATTCTATCTCATGTGAGATCTGGGAATTGATCTCGGTGTACAACTCGCGGGTCTTGATAGGGATACCCGTTCCGATGTTAAACACATCCCTGCTACCCTTGGATAGCGCTTTGAGATTGGCATTGACCACATCCCGGACAAAGACATAGTCTCGGATCATGCCATCTGGATCATCTGGGTAGGCATTGAGGTTCGGGGTCTTGCCTGTGAGTAATTGCTCGATAAAGACAGATACAACTCCCGCTTCACCGGAAGGATCCTGACGCGGTCCATAGACATTGGCATAGCGGAGAATGGTATAGTCAAGCCCGTAGTAATGGCTGTAGAAATACAGGTAGTCCTCGCTGGCTTTCTTGTTGATGGCATAGATGGAGAGTGGTTTGGATGGACATCTCTCTGTGGCGGGATACTCCTCGGGTTCACCATATATGGCACCACCGGATGAAGCGAATATGATCTTTTTTACGCCGCATTTGACCGCTGCTTCGCAGAGATTGACCAAGCCACGGATATTGGTTTGTACATCGGTAAAGGGGTCTGTGATCGAGCGTGGGACGCTGATCTGGGCGGCATGATGATTGATGATATCGGGTTTGAAGCTAAGTAACAGCTCATACAGTTCTACCGCAGTAATATCCATCTGATGCAATACTGCACGGGGGCTGACATTGCCGATCTTGCCACTGCTCAGGTCGTCAACGATCCAGACCTCATGTCCAGCGCTTAAGTAAGCATCAACAATATGAGATGCGATGAATCCTGCACCTCCGGTGACTAATATCTTCAAACCGAATATCCTTCGTAATAGATCACAGGTTTAACCCTCCACAACATCATAATCACCGATGATCTTGATGTCCTGAGCTGGGACTTTGACCATCACCGCCTGTCTCAGCATATCCACCTGCAGTCGGACTTCCTCAAGTTTCTCATGACTTTCCACGATGCCGGACACTCCTTTGAGAGGACCGGCAATGATCTTGACCTGTAAGCCCTTGGACAGCCAGACTGAAGGCGATACATTCACTTTTCCTTGCCGGCACCGATGCACATGACCCAATTCATCCAGCAATTCATTTTCATTCGGGACATTGAGGAATCGAACCAGATAACCTGATATGATCAACAACTGCTTATCCGATACCGACATCTCTGTAAAGAGATAGCCGGGAAACATCGGCTTGGTGAAACTCACCTTACGCCGCTGATACACGTGCTCGCTCTCCATTTGCGGGAGAAAGTAGTGGATCTCATTGCGTCTGGCATATTCCGCCAGTTTCTTTTCACAGCGTGGTTTGGTGTGGATCACATACCAGTGTTTACCCGCTTCGGCAGGTTTGATCTCACCAAACAACTCATCGATCAGGACAGGGTTATTCGTTGCCAAGGTATCCGCCTGTAAGCCAGATAGTTACATATACTCTATATTGGAGTTTTTGAATGCTTTACACGCATTACGGGTATCCAGGACAGACACTCCGCTCTCCACCAGCTTGGCATAATCGATACAACTGTGATCAGTGACAATGATGATCAGATCATATTTCTTGAGATTACCCAAAGTGATCGTCTGATAGGTCTTACCGTTCATTTCGTGATGGAACTCTGCCACATAGGGATCATGGATGTCAAAATCGGCTTTGTATGCTTCCAGATGCGTGATGATCCCTTCGATGGGTGATTCGCGCATATCCTGGATGTCTTTCTTGTAAGCAGCGCCCAAGAGCAGTATTTTGGCACGCGATATTGCCACTCCCTGTTTATTCAGGATCTTGATAGCACGTTGCACCACGTATTCTGGCATGGCGATATTGATCTCTCCCGCCAGTTCGATCAAACGGGTATGGAAATCAAACTCCCGTGCTTTCCAGGTAAGGTAGAAGGGATCGATCGGAATACAGTGTCCACCCACACCCGGACCGGGATAAAAAGCCATGAATCCATAGGGCTTGGTCTTGGCGGCATCGATCACTTCCCAGATGCTGATGCCCATCCGTTCGCAGAGGACGGTCATCTCATTGGCAAGGGCGATATTGATATTGCGGAAGGTATTCTCATAGATCTTTTCCATTTCCGCCACTTCGGGAGAAGACACCAGATGCACCGGAGCATCCAGCACATTTTCATAAAAGGTCTTTGCCACTTCATTGCACATGGGAGTGATGCCACCCACGACTTTGGGCGTATTATGTGTCTTGTAGGTTTCATTACCGGGATCGACCCGTTCCGGAGAGAAGGCGATAAAGACGTTTTTACCGATCACCAGTCCGTGCTTAACGGCATCCGGCACTATGATCTCACGGGTCGTTCCGGGGTAGGTGGTACTTTCCAGGACGATCAGAGTATCCTTTTGCAGGTATGGTGCCAGTGATCCCATCGATGCCTTGATATAAGTGGTATCGGGCTGATGATACTTATCCAGCGGAGTGGGCACGGCGATCAGGATGACATTCACTTCTTTGATCCGGCTGTAGTCCGCGGTAGCAGTGAGAAGTCCCTTGCTTACCACCTCCGCCAGTTCCTTGTCGTCCACGTCACCGATATAGTTCTTACCGGCATTGACATGTTCAATAGCATAGTCACTTACTTCAAATCCTACTACCTTATACCCTTTCCGGGCAACTGTCACCGCCATGGGCAAGCCCACATAACCCAGACCGATCACGCCGATCACCACCGATTTGTCTTTGATTCTCTCACTGAGAGTCATATAACCTCCATCTATCAATATCTATAGTTTTCGTTTTTATAGGGTCCGTCCACGGAAACCCCGATATAATCCGCCTGCTCACCAGTCAGTTTGGTCAGACGGGCATTGAGTTTGGACAGATGCAAACGTGCCACTTCCTCATCCAGGATCTTCGGTAAAGTAAAGACGCCGATCCCGTATCGATTTTGCCACAGCTCCATCTGCGCCAGAACCTGATTGGTAAAGGAACAGCTCATCACAAAGGATGGATGCCCGGTGGCATTGCCCAGATTGACTAACCGCCCTTCGGAGAGCAGGATGATGGCTCGGCCATTCGGTAGTTCTATTCTATCCACCTGGGGCTTGATATTCACCTTGGTCACGCCCTCCAGTGCATATAGGGCATCGACCTGGATCTCATTGTCAAAATGCCCGATATTGCAGACGATGGCGTTATTCTTCATCTTCAGGATCTGCGCCACGGTGATCACGTCGCGGTTACCGGTGGCGGTCACGAAGATATCTCCCTCTGCCAGTGCTTCTTCCAGAGTGCAGACCTCATAACCTTCCATCGCTGCCTGTAAAGCACAGATCGGATCGATCTCGGTTACGATCACCCGAGCACCAAAACCACGCATGGACTGGGCACAACCCTTGCCGACATCGCCATAACCACAGACGACGACCACTTTCCCTGCCACCATGATATCGGTCCCACGTTTGATCCCATCAGCCAGCGATTCCCGACAGCCATAGAGATTGTCAAACTTGGACTTGGTGACCGAATCATTGACATTAAACGCCGGGAAAAGCAGCCGGCCGGATTCATGCATCTGATACAGACGATGCACTCCGGTAGTGGTTTCCTCGCTAACGCCGCGAATGCCGGAAGCAATTCTATGCCACTTGTGCGGATCATCTGCCAGACCGTCTCTGATCAAGCGCTGGACAATCGCCAGTTCTTTGTTCTCGGAAACGATCTCAGGCAGGATCCCGCGGTGAGTATATTCTTCTTCCAGCCGCCAGCCCGCGTGGATCATCAGCGTGGCATCTCCCCCATCGTCAACGATCAGATCAGGGGTTTTTCCTTCTTCCCAGGTCAATGCCTGCAACGTGCACCACCAGTATTCTTCCAGGGTCTCTCCCTTCCAGGCAAAGACAGGAACGCCCGCTTCGGCAATCGCGGCAGCGGCATGATCCTGAGTGGAAAAGATGTTGCAGCTTGCCCAGCGGACTTCCGCACCCAGCGCGACCAGCGTTTCGATCAGAACTGCCGTCTGGATGGTCATGTGCAGAGAGCCCGTTATCCGGGCTCCCTGAAGTGGCTTATCTGACTGATACTTTTCCCGGAGTGCCGTCAATCCCGGCATCTCCGCTTCTGCCAGAGCGATCTCTTTGCGACCGAAAGCAGCGAGTGCTATATCAGCAATCTTGTATCCCATGATGTTACCTCAATTTCGACGGAAACGGTCACCTCTACCACGGTCTCTATCACGGTCACGATCGCGTCCCCGATCACGGTTACGGTCTCCGGAACGGTCAAAGGGACGGGGTGACTGGCTGCGTTCGCTGCTGGCATTGGGATCGGGTTCCGGATTACCGGCTTCACCTTTCATTGCCAATGCGATCTTACCTTTCTCCGTGCCAATGACACGTACGTTGACGATATCGCCCAATTTGACCATATCGC
>VGPI01000039.1 GCA_016875595.1 Candidatus Cloacimonadota bacterium | reverse complement strand
TTGCGGAGAGATCAGCATGATCTCATCCTGCAGGTTCACGTTCAATTGAATAGCCAAACCCGCACCGAGGATGATACCCTCATTCTCAAAGTCGGTCGCTGTGGGATTTCCGCTGATAATACCCTGATGGAGTGCACTGGCACTGGGTTTGGTGTAATTGGGAATGCGGTCCAGGATCCGGCTGACGCGGCGGCTCTGCTCCAGATCAATACCGAAAGCGATGGTGGGAACGATCGTGTTGCCGCTTTTCAGGGTAAGTTCATTACGGATGACAGGAGCGGCGGAAAAGCCCAATTGCCTGATTTTACGGATCAGGGCAGGATGATCCGGGATGGGACGGTTGTCAAGGGCGGTGAGCATGATCTCGGAACGAGTGCCGATGATCCGTTTTTGCATGTCGTTGCGCAAGCCGTTCATCGCCGAACTGACGCAAAGCAAGGCAAATATGCCCAATGACAGACCCAGCACGGTCAGCAGATGAGCTGCGCTCAACAGCCGCCGGCGTCTGCCACGCAGGTATCGCCAAGCCAGAAACAAACAACTGCGGTTCTTCATAATCCAATCCGGTGGCATGATCTGCGATGGTGGCGGTTTCGTCAAGTCCGATATTTCTATTGACACTATACTTTGTTTCGGCAGAGTGGTCAACATGAGGATAATTATCTGCATCATGCTGCTTGTGCTGCTGGCGGGATGCGATCTCTTCAAGCTGAGAGACGCCGATCCGCCCGCCGATCCCGCGCCGTGGAGCTATGACTACACATTTGCCGGATCGGCCGTGTCCAATCTGCGCTTCTGCTATATCGATGCCCGTAATTATGTCAAATACGCCGGTCTGTTTACCTCTGACTACCGGTTTCACTTCGCAGTTCAGGATATCAACGACTATAACATCTCGCAGATCTGGGATCGTGGCAATGAACGGGATATGCTGAACAATCTGCATAACTGGATGGGAACCGGGACGATTGAACTGACCTTGCATTCAATCATTAATCAACCGGATGAGATCAATGCCACTGATGCCGTTTTTTACCGGACTTATGTCCTCAAGACCGAGCGCAGCACCGTGGAACAGGAATATCAGGGCAAGCTGGAATTGCACCTGCGGTTGCAGGACGGTGCTTGGAAGATCAAGCATTGGTATGATTTCCGTTCCGGTGTCTATCCAACCTGGGGAAAACTGAAGTATGACTTTGCCATCTAAGACCCGGTTCTGGATGACGCTTATTCTGTTGCTGGCGGGTTTGATCGGGTGCACCAATCCCTTCCATCCCAAGATTCGTGACGATATCAATTCCACGGTGGCAAACCGTACTCCCAAGGAAGTTCTTCAGAGCTTGGAATTGTCTTACAAACAAAGGAATATTGGGATTTTCGGGCAGTTGCTGAGCAGTGATTTCCGCTTTGAATTGATCTCATCCGAGGTCAGTGTCATCGGCATCGACGTCAATGGTGATGGGATCCGGGACTCCTGGTGGGGATATGAAGAAGAGCTGGAAATGACGGAAAATCTGTTTAGCCGGGGTTCCAGCGATGGCGTTTATCCCCCGCCGGATCAGATCAACCTGCGGCTCCAGATCCCGCCGGAGATCGCCTGGGAGAATGATCCGGAGGTCGGACATGAGGATTGGATCATCATCCCCTGCGTCTTTGATTTGCAATTGCTTTACTTTACCACCAATTCCTCAATCAGTTCCGGCGGGGTCGCCAGATTCTACCTGCGACCGGTCAACAACCGCTGGTATATTGCCGTATGGCGGGATGAATCAAATCTATGACACAGCGGATAGCAGCACTTGATTATGGCGAAAAACGGATCGGAGTAGCGCTGAGCGACCCGCTTCAGATCATCGCCAAGCCCTTTGCGGTCTGGGATAACACCGGCTTTGAAGACACGGTGGCAAAACTGCAGGAACTGATCCGTGATTATCAGCTCGGCGAAGTCATCGTCGGTATCCCGCTGTCCGTGGATGGTGAGATCACCGCCAAAACAGCGGAAACGATGCGCTTTCTGCATGCTCTCAAAAAAGCCGTGAGTATTCCGGTGACCGGATGGGACGAGCGTTATTCCACTGCGGAAGCCCACGAACTGCTCAAGGACATGGGCATGAGCTGGATGGAAGCCCGCCAAAAGGTGGATGCCATGGCTGCCAGCGTCATCCTCAAGAGCTATCTGGACCGACCATCGGAATGAGCAAAGGGACAGTCCGGCGAAACCGGTCTTCTGTGCTGCGTATCGGCTGCCTGGTGGTCTGTCTGATCATTGTGCTCTCCATTGCCTACTGCAGTTGGGCGCTTTATGTGCCGGTCACGGCTGATGAGATCATCATCCGGATCATGCCCGGGGATAATGCTGCGATCATTGCCGGCAAACTTCACGAACTGGGAATCATCCGCAATCAATTGCTGTTTCGGCTGATGGTCAAGCTCAGCCGCAGTGACCGCAATCTCAAGGCTGGCACCTATGTCTTCGGTGGCAGGATCAATCTGATCGGCGCTATCTATCGCTTACGCAGCGGGAAAAGTACCCGCGTACAGGTCACCTTACCGGAAGGGTTGTCACTGTACCGAACACTGCAACGGATCGAGAGGAGCAGGATCCATGAATATGATCCGCTCTACCTGGCGGCAACGGATACCGCACTGGTCAGACGGCTGACGGGGTTTGAGAAGTCTTCGCTGGAAGGTTTCCTCTACCCCGAGACCTACCACTTTGACATTTCCACCAGTCCCGATTCCACCTTGGCTCTGATGACCAACCTCTTCTTCCGCAAGCTCCGTGAAACCGGGATCGAGATCGGTGACCGGGATGAATTCTACCGCATCCTGATCCTCGCCTCAATCATCGAAAAGGAAGCCGTACAAGAAGATGAGATGCCCTTGATCGCCTCGGTCTATTGGAACCGCCTGCGTCGTGGGATGCGGCTGGAGTCATGCCCCACAGTGGATTACATCCTGGAACGAAGAGGGATCCGCAAGGCACGTCTCAGCCGGGAAGATACCAATATCTCATCCCCTTACAACACCTATATCAACGCCGGACTGCCTCCCACTCCGATCTGCAATCCCTCCATCAACGCCATCAAAGCCGCCCTGCATCCCCAAAAGAGCAGTTTCTACTTCTTCTTTGCCGATAACAAGGGCAGAAACGTCTTTTCCGCCTCCTATGAAGAACACGTCAGAAAACAACGGCAGTACCGCTGATTTTCGATTCTCATCGACCGATGAACACGAAAGGGATGACCAATTCCGTTTCAGCAGACGGATTGGTGGGATTATCCACTCCTGCAATTCACCTTTAATGAACTCCGAAACGCAAGAAACTCAGGCACCAAAAAGAAATGTGTTGACTTTGTCCGGCAGTTTATAAAATGGGATCCATGAAACACAAAGTAACACTACCTCTGCTTCTTCTCTGGCTGGCAGTTGCCTCTGCCGTTGCCGAATACTATGATAATGTGATCGATCTCACAGGTGAAGCTTTGCGCCTGGCGTTGACTAACCTGATCTCAACCAATACCAATACAGACTACAATGACGCAAAAGCCCAGATGTTCGGTTATTTTGACAATGTAAACGGCTATGTTCGGTGTGTTTACACCGGTCAGAATTATTCAGTCTCCCCAGGGGGGATGCCAGACCAAAATATCCTCAATACAGAACATACCTATGCCCAGAGTTGGTTTTCCACGACCAATACCAGCATCAAGAAAGCTGATTTGCATCACCTCTTTCCCACCAATGCCCAAGTCAATTCCAGCCGTGGTAATCTCCCCTTTGACTGGGTGGCAAATCATTCCACTGCTACTACCTACGCCTCATACAACGGCTATCACTCCTACAAAGGAATGAACGCCCAGAACCACCTCGTCTTTGAACCGGCAGATCAGCACAAGGGCAATCTGGCGCGCTCTTTGTTGTACTTCAATGTCCGCTACGGCGATCCGCTAACCCAACAGAACGTGGAGATGATTCCCACCCTCATTAACTGGCATGTCCTCGACCCGGTTGACAATGCCGAGCTGCAGCGCAATCTGAATATCTACGGCTATCAAAGCAACCGCAATCCCTTCGTTGACCATCCGGAGTTCGTCGCCCGCATCTGGGGCGAGGTCTCGATTGAGGATCTGTTCACCCCTCCACCGCCGGCGGTAATCACCACGGTCTATCCCAATCCATTCAAGGACACGACCCACATCCAGATCAGCATCCCCACCAGACAACCGGTGTCTCTCGCCATCTACAATGTCAAAGGGCAAAAAATGCGCACCCTGCTTGAGGATACCCTCGCAGCCGGGGATTATACCTATAATTTTGACGGACAAGACAGCAGTGGTACACCCTTACCCAGCGGAGTCTATTTCTGTCGTCTGTCTTCGGGCGATCAGGTGGTGACGCATCGAATCCTACTCCTCAGATAAGGTGGATCAGATACCCTAACTTGTTGCCGAATAGTTTCATCCCATAGTTGAAGTGGCTGGGCATAAAAAAACTCTTGACATGGAAATACCATGTGATTATCCTGCCATCAGAGTATCGAACTCTGGAGGTAAACGTGAAAACGACTATAGTGTTGATTTTTGTATTTGTGTTGATGGGGACATCGCTTTATGCGCTGACCTATTATTCCAAGGGCAGTTCACCTACCTATTATGTCAATCAATTGAACAGTTGGAGCAGTAACAGACAAGGAACGGGCTCATCGCCAGCGAACTTCACTCAAGCCAATTTGATCCTGATCGTCCAGAATGGTCATACTATGACCGCCACTGCCCAATGGGATGTCGAAGGCAGCGGTTCCCGTGTGGAGATTGAAAGTGGCGGTAAGATAACCACCGGCACCTACAATCATAAGATTACCGGCAAGGTTTACAATGGTGGCACCTATGAGGTCAATCACGATACATACAGCAACTTGGGTTGGGGTGGCGAGGGTGAGCTCGAAACCAACAGCACCTTTATCCTCAATCACGCCACTATCAATTTCAACGACAAAGTATCCTACGGCAACCTGACCGTGCAGGCTGGAATCGCTCAGTGTGATGGCTCCACCGAGGGATTGGCGATCAAGGGGCAACTGCTGATCAAAAACGGAACACAGTTTAAGTATGACGTTGCTGCCATCTACAATGATCCCATAACCATCGGCAGCATAGTGGTAGAGACCGGAGGTTGGTTTATTGGCGGAACCGGTTCGCCATCGATCACTTACAACGTAGGTGGCAGTATCACGGTAAACAGTGGAGCTTATTTCTATGGTTCTCAGGGCAGTGGCGGATCGACCTTCAATATCAGCGGTGATGTCACCAATAATAGCAATTTTTTCTATGTCGTGCATCGCAATAGTGGTGATTTGCCCAGTGGTAGTTGGAATGTTGCCGGCTCTTTCCTTAATTATGGTACTTACCATGCCGTCAATCGCAATCAAGTCGGCTATCCGACGATCACCTTGTCCGGAACAGGCAAATCTGTCCGGTTCGGCACTCTGACCGGGCTGCAAGCCCGTCATACCATCGAGTTTGCTACCGGATCCAGTTACACCCTGCTCTCCGATCTCATTTTCTACGACTGGATGCAATTTCGGGAGCGGGGGACTCTGGATGCCGGTACCTATCAGGTCAAGGCATTGGGTGCAAGCGTATCGATGGGGATCTGGGGCAATTTCCGCACAGCGCGTACCCAGGGCTTTTCCGGAGCATCCAACACCGCGATTTCCACTGATAACTCTCCATCGCTTACCCTGTATGCCGGATGTACGATCGAATATACCTCAGGTTCCTCGCAAACGGTCACGCCCAGAACGGATTACAAGCACCTCACGCTCAGCGGGGCGGGGACGAAAAGCATCGGCGGTAACACAACCATCGCCAATACTTTCACCATCGGCGCGCCATTATCCGTCAGCGGCAATATTACTGCCAACGGCAACGTGGCGGTAAACCAACCGGTAACCATAACCTCAGGAAACAACCTGTATTTATACAGCACGATGAGCGGTTCCTCGCAGATAACCGGCGGAACCATCCAGATCCTTGGCTCTGCTACGCAATTGAATCTGGTGACCACTGACGTGAGCAACATCATCCTGAATCGCCTCAATGGCTGTGCCATCTCTGGAACCAGCGTCAAGACGGGGCTTTTGAACATTGTGAATGGCCCGTTCAGCATTGGATCCAAATCATTGGAGATTACCAACGAACTCGCAGGCGGGGCAAATCTATCGGCAACTTCCGCCTCGACCCTGATTGTATCCGGCTCCGCCCTGAGCTTTAACATGCCCGGACAAATCACGGAACTGCATACATTTCAACTAAGCAGCAGCAACGGCGCCACTCTCCATGATAATCTGGCTTTGACCAATCTGAACCTGCAGAATGGCACGTTTAACGTCGGAATCTATACTCTTACCCTGTATGGACAGATAAGCAGGGTTTCCGGTACGCTCGGGACAACAAGCAGCTCCACCCTCTCGATCCAGGCAGGTCACGTCAACACTGATCTGCCTCCCATGACGGTAGGTACGCTGACCATGAACCGCTCCGGCAGAACAGCTTATCAAACAGGGTATCTCGAGGTCGGTACGCTCAATCTCAACGGTGGCAATCTTGCCATTGGGAGCAACTCGCTGACGATAACTACACAGATCTCGACCAGCGGGGGCGGATTTTACAGCGGCGACAGCTCTGAGCTTGTTTTGTACCCAACCGTTACTTCTGCCACCATACCGGCAGTCACTTTGTCCTACTACGGTCAACACTGCCCGATTACCGTCAATCTCAGTGGCTCGATGAATGTCAGTGTGATCGGTCTGGAACATGGTACTCTTAATCTGGGCAACCATTCATTAACCGTAACAGGTGATTTTCTCTACGAAGGCGGCTCCATTACCGGTAGCGTTTTTTCCGGGCTGTATTTGAATTCTGATAACGCTCAGGTATGGGATATCCCCGCGAGCAATATTGGATTCCTGAACGTATCTTTAACCGGTGGTTGCCGGATGATCGGCAATTTCAATGTTCAGGCAACTATCAATCTACAAGTAGGAGCGGTTGATCCCAACGGTAACCTGACCATCGCCAACGGAGCCACGATCAATCGGTTTGCCGGTGCTTTCAGCAGCAGTCCCTCCTTGGGAGACGGTCTGCAGATCAATTACTGGCAGACGGCACAGACCGGGTACGAACTACCCGCCCAAGCGGGTAAGATCCAATCTATCAATGTCGGCGATTTTTCCACAGTCACCGCCTCCAATGACGTTTATGTATCCCAGGAGTTGATCGTCAACCACGGTGGTGTGTTTGACCTAAGCACCTACCACCTGTATCTTGGCGAGGGAGCCATTATATCAGGCAATGGGGACCTGTTCGGTGCTGGCTCCAGAGAGATTGGTTCGGAGGGAATGGATGGAACACCCGCCGGATTTGTGATCATCGGAGGAACGCAGATCGACAACTTTGCCTTCGGGCAACAGCCACAGAGCCAGCAGCATCAGGGCGCAAGCGGTATATTACGCACTTGGTCGTTCAGCGGCAATCCCCATGACCAGTTTCGATTGGTTTTAATGTGGGACGAGGTCGCCGACAATGGTATCATTTGGAGTCCGGAGAACCGGGCGGTCGTTTTCCGGAAGACCGGGGGTCACTGGTATCAGGTGGGTGATCCGCAAGACGTGTCCCTGCTTTTCCCCAGGAGGGTGACTGTTGTTACGGATGGTTTTTCCGATTGGACGGTTTTTCCTGAGGACAGACCACTGCCGGTGGTTCTGTCTTCTTTCACCGTTGCTGTCTCCTCAGGTATTTTTGTCCGGATTGACTGGACGACCCAGTCCGAATCCGAACTCAGCGGTTTCCATATCCTGCGAGCCCTTTCGTCCAATCTTGCCGAGGCGGTTCAGATCTCCCCATTGATTGCAGCATGCAACACCACTATCGAGCATAGCTATGCTTATTCCGATCCCGATCTGGAAAACCACCAGACCTATTACTACTGGCTGGAGTGTGTGGAGATGGGTGGCATTATCAACCATTTCGGACCTGTCTCCGTGTATGTCGATTTTAACGATGGCGACCCCGGTACGCCGGACCTGCCGCTGACCACCCAATTGCTCTCCTCTTATCCCAATCCCTTCAATCCTAATACGACGATCAGTTATTGTATCAGCGAACCGGCTTCGGTTGATCTGGATATATTCAACGTCCGTGGTCAATTGATCCGCCATTTTACCCGTCAACATGAACAGACCGGAATGTTTCGTCTCGTCTGGGATGGTAGGGATGAACAAGGAACGGCACTGGGCAGCGGGATCTATTATTGCCGGATGACCGCAGGTAAATATTGCTCCACCCGAAAGATGATCCTGATGAAATAGCTCTTGCGCTACAATTGTCTCGGGCAGCATGGCCGATCTGGTCATGCTGCCCTTTGTTTAACGCTGAGATCAGTGAATAATTGAGTTTTGGGAATCACGGTTCTGATCTGGTATCATAACATCTTCCATCTTAATAGCTTAACAACATAACTAAGATAACATCCCTTGCCTGCCCCCCTTAATCAAGCCATTATCCCCTCTTAATCAAGCGTTAATTATTAACGCTTGATTAAGAGGGGATAATGGCTTGATTAAGGGGGGCAGGCAGGATCTGACCTGTGTCAGATATGAGATCTGCATGCCGGGCATGTGGCTCGGGACAATTTCTCTTGACTCCATCCCTGTCGCTTAAATGATCGTGCCAATAATAGGAGAGTTACCGATGTCAAAAACTATCTTAAACGCGGTCAATCTCAAGAAGTATTACGGAAGCACCAAAGCGGTGGATGATGTTAGCCTTGAAGTGCGGGAAGGGGAGGTGTTGTCGATCCTGGGTCCCAACGGAGCCGGAAAAACCACCACTTTGGAGATGCTGGAGGGATTGCGTAAACCGGATTCCGGCACCGTGGGATTATTTGAAGAAAATTGGGAGCCAACCCGGGTTCAGGTTAAGGAGCGCATCGGGGTCCAACTCCAGAATTCGAGTTTTTTTCGTTATTTAAGTGTACGTGAAACGCTTGAGCTGTTTCGTGGCCTCTATTCCCATCGGTTGCCAGTGAGGGATCTTATCATAATGATGAATCTGGAAGAAAAGGAAAAGACACTGGTGAAGCATCTTTCCGGAGGGCAGCTTCAACGCCTGTCCTTGGCGGTAGCCATGGTAAACGATCCCCGGTTGATCTTTCTGGACGAACCGACCGCCGGTCTGGATCCTCAAGCCCGCCGATCTCACTGGGCGACAGTGCTAAATTTGAAAAAACAAGGCAAGACAATCATTCTTACCACTCACTATATGGAAGAAGCAGAGTATCTGGCAGACCGGATCATAATCATGGATCACGGCAAGGTCGTGGCTTCCGGAAGTTTGGATGATCTGGTGTCTTCCATCGGGGCAGAAAACTACATCAGTTTCCGGGCTTCGGGAAGGCAGATGCAACCTGAGCAACTGCCAGGACTGAATGGGATTGAGTATAAGGAAGGGGATGGATTCAGTTTCAGCTCCGATGATGTCACCCGTGATCTGGGCGCATTGTTTGAGCTGTCCCGTGAGCAGCATTTCCAGATTGATGACATCAGGATACGCCGCCCTGATCTGGATGACGTGTTTCTACACATCACCGGTCGAAAGTTGAGGGACTGAGATGCGGTTTTGGCGGTTCACCCGGGGCTTCTTTCTGGCTGAGATCAGAGAGTTTGAGGTCTTGTTCTGGAGCATTGTATTTCCCTTGCTTTTATATGTCTTTCTTTCCGCAGTTTTGGGCAATGATGGCAAACCCAGAAGTATGTCATTTAATCTGGCGGTAGTGAATACCAACCCAGCCTCGGATGAAACGGCAATTTTCAACCAGACCCTGGATGCCGTGAGTGGAGCAGAAGGCCCGTTTAAAGTCACTTTTCTGGGCAGTTCGGAAGAAGCGCTGGAGGCATTGAAAACAGGTAAACAGGACGTGGTGGCTGTGCTGGCAGTGGGAAAAATCACGCGCAGCCGGGGTATTCCCATCAGCTTACACTCAATCAGTGGCAAGGAATCCTCACAAGTGGCGGCAAACATCCTGGAACTGGTACTGGAAAAAACCAATTTGGAGATAGAACGTCATCGTAACCCCGCCTTTCAGCACATTGGAATGGCGGAGGAAGCAGTGACGGTCTCCGCTTCCAGCCCGAAAGTGGCTTACAAGGACTATCTCTTTCCAGCCGTGGCATTGATGATGATGCTGTCGGTAGCATTGCTCAACAGCCCCTTGAGCCTGGGCTTTTACCGAAGCGTGGGGATCAGCCGTAAGATCTTTACCACTCCCCTGCGTCCGCTTGAATACTTCGGTGCACATCTGACCAAGCTGTTGATCACGATGCTGATTCCACTGGTGCTGCTCTATGCCATGGCATGGTTTATCTATGGCGTGCGGGGAGGCATCTTTTCTCCGGGTTTTTTCCTGAGTCTGATCCTGGGCATGGTCACACTGATATCCATCGGTTTGGTGATTGCGTCTGTGGCTGGCAAGGAATCCTCCGTGATGGTTATAGGGCAGACATTGTATCAGGTCCTGATGTTCATGGGAGGTTTTTTCTTTCCGGTGATGGGTTTGCCATGGAGCTTGCGCTGGTTGGTGTATGTGGTACCGACCACCTATCTGGTGGAGCTTTTACGCCGGGGAATGGGAATCCAGACCATGGATATGGCAACAATCTGGTTGATACTGGTGCCTCTGGCTTGGGTCATCATCTCCATGAGCGTTTTCTCGCGCAATTTTAGTAAGGTGATGGGTAATGAATAAATCACCCTTTGTCTCTTTGGTTCAGGCATGCTTCCGAGAATCCCTGCGTAACAAGGCAGAGATCTTCTTCAACCTCTTTTTCCCGCTGCTATTTGTGTTTATCTTTGGCAGCCTGCACCCGGAGTCAGAAAACTATCACAAGACCTGGCTTGGTTTTTATCAGAGCAGAGGTCCGGATATCGAAACCGTGATCAGCCAAAGCGGAGCCTGGGAACCCAGGCGCTATGACGATCCCGAAGCCCTCAAAGATGCCATCCGGAGAGGAGAGCTAAATTTGGGAGTGAGCTTTGATGGGCAAATTGCCCGGTTTTTTTTCAAAGAAGGTGATCTGATCACCCTGAGCAAGCTGAAACTGGTCCAGCTCTCGCTTACTGCGAGCCTGGAAAAACACGCCAGCCGGTTGCAACCCATGTTTACCATTTCCCGGCAGGAGGAAAGTGCCGGGAAAGTGATGGCTTCAGGCAGGGATTATATTCTTGCTGGAATCATCGCTATTGGCATCCTTTCGGTGGGATTGATGTCTGTGGTCACCATGTTTGGACGCTATAGCAAGAGTGGCGCGCTGAATCAACTCAAGATCGCTCCCTTGAGGCCGATGTCATTTGTAATGGGATTCACTTTTTCCAGGATGATCCTCAGCTTCATATCGCTGCTGTTGATCCTGGGAGTAAGCGTACTGGGTCTTGCCGCCTCATTCGATATCAACTGGCCACTCTTGTTTATCACCATGGTCTCTTCCACTCTGGGAATGATGGCACTGGGGTTGCTGCTGCTACTGGTCTTCAGAAATCCAGAGACCGCCAACACCACTGCCGGGATACTGATGTTTATAATGCACTTTCTGGCAGGAATCTTTTTTCCTATTGCTATGTTGCCGGGCTATATGAAAGCGTTCTCAGCGTTGTTGCCGCTCAAGTACGTGTCCATCTTGGTTAGACACAGCCTGGGTATAGAACTGATCCCCATTTCTCAGTTTCTCCTTTTAAGTAGCTGTCTGGCTTTGGGAGGAGTGTCAATGCTTTGGCTGGCTGGCCGGAAGTTCTTGGTGAGTGAGTCCCGACACTGATCAGAATGGAGACACGGAACGCTTATCAGCACTTGTAAGATTGCCCGGTAAACATCCTGAACCCAAGAACAAACCAACTGAGCAGGGGCAGTAATAATCGCAGAATTCAGTCGGTAACGCCTGGCTCCGCTTCCCATCTGGCTCAAAACTTCTTTGGTTTTCGCCCATCCTGATCACGGGTACATTCCGAGCGATCGCCCGGTGAAAGTGCCCCATAAAGGTAGAAGTATACGGGAATTGAGAGTTTGTCGTGACAAAGGGAAAGATTTCCCTTGACGATATTGCTCGGATGTTAAAGAAAGATATAAATGATTAAGTGATTGACCTGCAAGTCAATGAACCAAGATGGGAGTGAACATGATCGGAACGAAGGAATCTATCCGTAAATGGCAGGAAAAAGAGGCACAAACCCTCAAAATGGGCGGGGAAAAGGCGATCGAGAAACAGCATGCCAGCGGCAAGTTGACGGCGCGTGAGCGTCTGGATCTGCTCTTTGATCCCGGCACATTCCGGGAGATCGATATGTTTGTGCATCACCGCTGTGACAATTTTGGCATGGAAAAGCTGGATATCCCCTCGGATGGTGTGGTCACCGGACATGGCATGGTCGATGGCAGGCCGGTTTTTGCCTTTTCGCAGGATTTTACTTCACGGGGTGGCAGCTTGGGCGAAATGCACGCTGCCAAGATCAGCAAGGTGATGGACATGGCGCTCAAATCCGG
>VGPI01000038.1 GCA_016875595.1 Candidatus Cloacimonadota bacterium | reverse complement strand
AATTCATAAGGGAACTCTGCGTTTTTTCTTTGAACGGTTTACAGGCAATGCTCTCCAATGAAGGACTAACCGGGACAGAGCTCATCAAGCAGTACCGAAAACCACACCTAACATCTTGTCTATTGTTCCATTAACTCACATAACAAACGCCTGGTTTCTGGGGATCTCCTTATTTCGATTGACATTTTTCAGTGCTCATAGCTTTTGGGAAAAAATTATGTTTTTTCAATGTTATAGATTTAAGGAGTGTTTATGCCCTACATTGCCAATACCGATACCGATCGACAGCAGATGTTGGAATCCATTGGCGTCAAATCATTTGATGATTTGATCCAGGCTATACCAAAGGAGCTGCGGGTCAAGGGTATGCTGGATCTGGCTCCGGCGTTGTCGGAGATGGAGATCACCCGCCTGATCCATGAGAAGACCTGTAAGAACATCTGTGCCCAAGCCGCCAATTCCTTTTTGGGGGCGGGTGTTTATGACCACTTTATCCCGGCTGCGGTGGATACGATCATCTCCAGACCGGAGTTTTTCACTGCCTATACCCCCTATCAGGCGGAAGTGAGCCAGGGAACTTTGCAGTATATCTACGAGTTTCAGACGATGATCTGTGAACTGACCGGCATGGAAATCGCCAATGCCTCCATGTATGATGGTGCTTCTGCCATCGCCGAAGCGATCCTGATGGCGGTGCGCAAGAATCGTCTCAAAAAGGCGATCCTGCCCGAAAGCCTGCACCCGGAATACGTGAAAGTGATCCGTTGCTACACCGAAGGCATCGGCATTGAATTGATCTCCGCTCCCTGCGAAGGCGGCTTGATCGATCAAGAAACCCTCAAGGGACTGATGGATGAGACGATCGGTAGCGTGATCATCCAGACCCCCAATTTCTGGGGCAATCTGGAGGATGTCTTTGCCTTGGAACCAATTATCCACACCAATGGCAAGACACTGCTGATCGCTGCCGTGGATCCGGTCTCTTTAGCAGTCCTGAATGCGCCGGCTGAATACAAAGCAGATATCGTGGTCGGCGAAGGGCAAGCCATGGGAAATAGCATGTATTTTGGCGGCCCACTCTTTGGCTTTTTTGCCAGCAAACTCGATATGGCGAGACAGATGCCGGGACGTATCGTTGGCGGAACCCTGGATATGGAAGGGAAACGGGCTTATGCGCTCACGTTACAAGGACGCGAACAACACATCCGCCGTGACAAAGCAACCTCAAATATCTGTTCCAATCAAGCATTATGTGCGCTCGCCGCCACCGTCTGGATGAGTTTGATGGGCAAGGATGGCATCCGTGAGATCGCCATTCAGTCCACTCTCAAGGCGCATTATCTGGCAGATCGGATCAAAGCGCTGGAGGGTTATTCACTGGCTTATCCCGATGCTCCGTTCTTTAAGGAATTTGTGATCAATACACCCGTTCCCGCAGCGCGGATCATCCAGAAGTTTTTACCCCGAGTTCTTTATCCCGGAGTGGATATGGCTCGCTTTGGCAATGATCATCAACTGCTGATCGCCGTCACGGAAAAGAAGAGCAAGACGGATATGGACGCACTCGTGGAAGCGCTGACGGAGGTGAAACATGGCTGAAATGATATTTGATCTGAGCATAAAAGGCAGACGGGGAGTCACACTTCCCCAGCGCGATGTTGAGGGCGATATCCATCAGATTCTGCCTGCTAAATTTGTCCGTAAAGCAGTAGCGGAACTGCCCGAGGTGAGTGAATTGGATGTCCTGAGGCATTATATCCGTCTCAGCCACAAGAATCATTTTATCGAAAAGGGCTTGTATCCGCTGGGCTCCTGCACGATGAAATACAATCCCAAGATCAATGAAGCGCTGGTGCGTCACTCCTGCTTCAATAACATCCATCCCTATCAGGCGAATGAGACCTTACAAGGAACGCTGGAGATCCTGTATGATCTGCAGCGGGATCTGTCCGAGATCTCTGGTATGGCGCAGGTATCCTTGCAGCCGGTAGCCGGCGCTCAGGGTGAATTTGCCGGTCTGAAGATCATCGGTGCCTACCATAAAGCGAAAGGATACACCAATAAGAAGAAGATCATCCTGCCCGATTCGGCGCATGGCACCAATCCTGCCAGTTGCACACATGCCGGCTATGAAGTGATAGAATTGCCCTCCCGTGCCGATGGCAGGATCGATGTTGAAAAGCTCAGGGAGATCGTTACCGACGAGGTGGCGGGCTTCATGCTCACCAATCCGAATACGTTGGGGCTCTTTGAGTCGCAGATCAAGGAGATCTCCGAGCTCATCCACGGTGTGGACGGGCTGATCTATATGGACGGCGCTAACCTCAATGCGCTGATGGGGATTGTCCAACCCGGCAAGATCGGCTTTGACATCCTGCACTTTAACCTGCATAAGACTTTCTCAACTCCGCATGGCGGAGGCGGACCCGGTTGCGGACCGGTCGGAGTGGTGGAAAAACTGGTGCCCTATCTGCCAGTGCCATTGGTCGATCAGAAAGATGGAGCGTTCTATCTTGACTATCAGCATGAAGATACGTCCATCGGCAAGGTGCATACCTTCTATGGCAATTTCGCCATCATACTCCGTGCCTACATCTATATCAGGATGCTGGGACCGGAAGGCGTCAGACGCATTGCAGAGAATGCCATTATCAATGCCAATTACCTGATGAAACTGATCGCACCCTATTACCATATCGAGCATCAGGAGTATTGCATGCACGAGTTTGTGGCCGATGGCACCAGACAGAAAAAAGAGCATGGCGTATCCACCCTCGATATTGCCAAACGCCTACTGGACAAAGGATTCCATGCTCCCACAGTGTATTTCCCCTTGATCATTCAAGAAGCCTTGATGGTGGAGCCGACCGAGACCGAAAGC
Source organism: Candidatus Cloacimonadota bacterium (assembly GCA_016875595.1). Classification (GTDB taxonomy): domain Bacteria; phylum Cloacimonadota; class Cloacimonadia; order Cloacimonadales; family Cloacimonadaceae; genus VGPI01. The sequence continues at coordinate 9,922 of VGPI01000038.1, read as the reverse complement.
AAGCAATCCATCGATAGTTTCGCCAGAGCGATGATCGAGATCGCCGAAGAAGCGGAAAACGACCCGGAACTGCTGCATAACGCTCCCTTGACCACTCCGGTGAGAAGGGTCGATGATGCCCGTGCAGTTAAGATTCTGGATATTCGGTACCCCGTCTCAAGAGACAACTGATCCGGCTATCGCCGGATGACCGGGATTCTACCGGCAATTACTTGTTAAACAAGGAGTAGATAAATGAAGAAGATATTGATGACAATGATCCTGTTCGGGTTGCTGGCGCTTTGCTTTGCCCAATCAATCAAGCTCGGTTATGTCGATACTGACCGGGTGCTGTTTTCGAGCAATGAAGCCGCCGAGATCGCCCGTCTGTTCAATCTGGATAAGCAAAACTGGACAAATCAAGTCCGCCAGCTGGATGATGAGATCAAACAGATGGAACGCCAGTTTGAGATAGATAAACTGACAAAGAACGAAGCCGCCAAACGCGAAGCACAAGCGCGGATCGATGCTAAAAAGGCAGAAGCCGGCAGATTGCTGGAGGAGTATTTTGGTGAAGGCGGAAAAGCGGAACAGCGATATCGGGAGTTGATTGATCCCCTGACCAAAAAGATCCATGACATCATCAAGAAGATCGCTGAGGACGAGCGCTATACGATGATCTTTGACGTCAGCATGGGCACCATTCTATATGCCATTCCCACGATAGATATAACAGAACAGGTGCTCCAAGAACTGAACAAGGGAATTGCCCCGCCCCAGACAACGCCCCCGGGCGATCCTCAACCCCAGATTGACCCCCCGAACCCCACTGAACCCAATAATACCGGAAGTGAATCTGAACCGAAAAGGTGAATATGAAGGTATTTAAAACCCAATTGACTGCTGCCCGGATCGTTGAAATGACCGGTGGACGGTTCAACGGCAATGATGATATTCAGATCTCCCGGATCGCCGATGTGGCTGAAGCGGATATCAATTCCGTGATCTTTATTGAATCCGAGAAGTACATCAGCCGCATTGCCGGTCCAGAGATCGGTCTGATCGTCACTACTGCGGAGTTTGAGAATGTTCTCACCGGTCACAATCTGCTGATTGTGGAGAAGCCGTATCATACGATCCTTCAGATCGCCGACCACCTGATCTCCTCAGATGAAACGGTAATGGAATGGACCGTGGATTGCTCAGCTTTGATCGATCCCAGCGTGAGCTTGCCCGAGGAAGTGTACATCGGTGCCAATGTCGTGATCGGTAAAAACACTCGCATTGGCAACCATTGTATCATTGCAGCCAATAGCTATATTGCCGAGGATTGTATCCTGGATGAGCACACCCGTATCTATCCCAATGTCACCATCTACTCCGGAACCAGGATCGGCAAACGGGTAAGGATCCATGCCGGTTGCGTGATCTCCGCCGATGGGTTTGGATATCTGTTGATCAACGGAGTTCAGCGCAAGATCCCGCAGATCGGCAATGTCATTATCCATGACGATGTGGAGATCGGAGCCAATTCATGCATCGACCGTGCCACGATCGGCTCCACGATCATTGGCCAGGACACCAAGATCGACAATCTGGTGCAGATCGGGCACAATTGTATCATAGGACAGCATTGTATCCTGTGTGCTCAAGTGGGACTGGCAGGCAGCACGGTATTGGGTGATTATGTCTATCTTGCCGGTCAAGTGGGAGTTGCAGGTCATCTGACGATCAGCGATCGCGTTATGGTCGGCGCTCAATCCGGAGTTACGCATGATCTGTCTGCGGACGGCAAGTTCTTTGGCTCTCCAGCCCGGGAAGCGAACCGGATGAAGCGGATCATGGCAATTGAGAATAATCTGCCCGACATGTACCATGCCTTCAGGAGGCTCATCAAAGAAGATAAGGAGTCCCAATGACCGAATATAAACATACCATAGGTGGAGAGATATCTTATACCGGCATCGGATTGCATTCCAGCGAGATCACGACGATCAGGTTCAAACCGGCAGATAAGGATGAGGGCATAATCTTTGTCCGGGTTGATCTTCCGGATCATCCCGAGATCCCGGCTGACATCGATCATGTCGTGGACATCTCTCGTGGTACTACAATCGGCAAAAACGGCACTATCGTTGGGACAATCGAACATGTCCTGGCAGCGATCAAGGGCTTGAACATCGACAATATCCGGATCGAGATCGATGGTCCCGAAGCCCCTGTCGCAGATGGTTCCGCCGCGGTTTTTCTCAATCTGCTCAGACAGGTGGGAATCGTTCAGCAGGAATCGGAGCGGGTCTTTTTTGAGTTTGACGTACCGATCAGTTTCTCCTCGCCTGAGGAGAACGTCGATATTGTGATCGTACCCTCCAATGAACTCAAAGTGACTTTCATGATCGACTACAAACATCCCTATCTGGGGACGCAGTACACCTGGCTGCCCAGCATCGAGTATTTTGCCCGGGAATTTGCCAGTGCGCGCACCTTCTGCTTCATCAATGAGATCCTCCAACTCAAGGAAATGGGGCTCATCAAAGGCGGTTCGCTGGAAAATGCACTGGTGATCGGAGAACCGGACATGACCGAGGACGAACTCAACCATCTCCGCCAGATCTTTGGCTACATGGAGCCCGTCACGGTCTCCAGCGAAGGCATTCTGAACAGCCATAAGTTGCGCTTTCACAATGAATTTGTCCGGCACAAGGTAGTTGACCTGCTGGGTGATATCGCCCTGCTGGGGATGCCGATCAAGGGCCATATCCTCGCTGCCCGTTCCGGTCATAAAACCAATGTGGAACTGGTCAAGAAACTCCGCCAGATCCAGCGAAAGAACGAACTGCAACAGATCTATCAGAAGACCAAATCCAAGGACGTGGTCTTTGACATCAATGCCATCATGCGCATTCTCCCGCACCGTTATCCCTTCCTGCTGGTGGACAGGATCACCCAGTTTGTCCCCGATGAAAAGATAATTGGCATCAAGAACGTGACCATCAACGAGCAATTCTTCCAGGGACATTTTCCCGAACATCCGATCATGCCCGGCGTCCTCATCGTCGAAGGCATGGCACAGACCGGGGGGATCATGCTCCTCAACCAACTCGACGACCCTACCAAGTATGTCGCCTATTTTGCCGCCATCGACAATGTGAAATTCCGCAAGCCCGTCCTACCCGGCGACACCCTGAGATACGAACTCAAAGTGCTTTCACTGAAGCGCTCCCTGGCTAAGATGCACGGAGAGGCATTCGTCGGAGATAACAAGGTATGTGAAGGTGATTTCCTCGCCCGCATCATGGAGAAATAAATGATCGAAATCCATCCCACTGCCATTGTATCACCTCAAGCCACCGTTGGAGAGGGCTGCATTATCGGTGCCTGGTGCACCATCGGAGATAATGTCGTCCTGGGAGAGCGCAATATCGTCAGGTCCCACGTCATAATCGACGGTCACACCTTTATCGGCGATGACAACCGCATTTTCCACCATGCCGTGATCGGCACCGAACCGCAAGACCTCAAGTTCAAGGGCGAACCCACCCGTTTGAGGATCGGAAGCCATAACACGATCAGGGAATTTGCCACCATCAACCGTTCCAATCAGATGGACGAGGACACCAACGTCGGTGATTACAACCTGATCATGGAATATGTTCACATCGCCCACAACTGCCAGATCGGCAGCCATTGCGTCATTGCCAATATCGTTCAACTGGCCGGTCACGTCCACCTCCACGACTGGGTCACCATGGGCGGTGCCAGCGCAGTCCATCAATTTGTGAAGATCGGCTCTCACGCCTTTGTGGGAGGCGGTTCAGCCGTCAAGATGGATATTGCACCCTACACCCGCGGTGAAGGTAATCCCTATAAAACGAGCGGATTGAACAGCGTGGGGTTAATGAGGAAGGGCTTTTCCAACGAATCCCTCGCCGCTATAAAAGCGATCTATAACCACTTCTACCGCAATGGCATGAACGTCACCCAGGCGATCACTGCCATCGGGATACTGGGAAAACTTACTCCGGAACAACAGGTATTCCTGGACTTCGTCAACAACTGCGACCGGGGACTATCCAGTTGATGATCAGATAATCAGATAGAACATAAACCGATCGTAAGTCCCTACCCACCCATTTCCATATAAATACTCTCCACATTGATCGTGTCAGTTTTGCTTCACCTTCGCCTCGAGATCGCTTCGAGTCTCGAGGCGATCTCGAGGCGAAGGTGAGTCAAAACCGAACTAATAGATCTGGTGAAATAGTGTTCTATATCTAACGGAGTAGCGGAACCGGAAAGTTACCCTGCACCAATGATGGAACTACTTGCCAATACAGAAATTGGTGAATATCCTGTCCAACATGTCCTGGGTGCTGACCACGCCGACGATCTCACCCAGATAATTGGCAGCGTTCATCAGATCCAGCGCGACCAATTCGTAACCGAGACCATCCTGATGGGTCAAGCGGGCATTCTTAACGGCAGCCAGCGCGTGTTCAATGAAACTGATATGACGGGTATTGGTTATGAGCGGACTGTATTTTGGATCCGATGGTATGGAAAGGTGTTTCAAAATAGCCTCAATCAGATGGTTGATGCCTTGATCCAGAACGGAAGAAGTGGGGATGACCGGCAGCTCAGCTGCAGCATGGTCAGCCATATCTTTGATAGGAGAGATAAATCCCTTCGTCTTAATATAATTACGCCATGCATCCAGGTCCGGCGGGGTCGAAAATCCGAGAAGATCACACTTGTTTAGGACAAGGATGGTGCGCTGATCAGCTGTTAGACCGCCTCTCTCCATAGCTCTCGCCTCAAGTTCCTTCGCCAGAGCAGTCATAGTATCCGGATCAAAGACCTGCAGGATGATATCGGCATTATCGATAATCCTGCGGGAATGACTGATCCCGATGGATTCAATGTCATCTTCCGTATCTCTGATGCCGGCAGTATCATAAATTACAGCCGGATAGCCCCTTAGCGATACCGTCTCTTCCAGATAGTCACGCGTCGTCCCCGGATGAGGGGTAACGATGGCCCGATCCGCCTGTAGAAAGGCATTGAATAGTGAGGACTTACCTACATTTACCGCTCCGGTCAGGCAGATGCGGATACCCTCACGGATGAATTTCCCGCTGCTTCCCTCCGTCAATGCCTGCTGCATCTGGCGTATGATCAGCTCAAATTCGGCATCCACAGCCCTTTCATCCAGAGGTGGAAGATCCTGGTCACTGAAGTCGATCGCCAGTTCAAATCTCATCCTGAGGGTGCTGATCAGTTCCATGAGCGGACTGAGCCAATGGAAGAGCTTGCCTTGCATCTGATCCAGAGCCGCTTGGCTGGAAAGCGCGGTGCGGGCATTGATCAGGTCGCCCACGGCTTCTGCCCGGCTAAGATCGATCCTGCCATTGAGATAGGCACGCAAAGTAAACTCCCCGGGCTTTGCCAATCGGGCTTGCTTGAGCAGGATTCCCAAGATCCGGTTGGCGATTTGAGGATTGCCATGACAGGAAATCTCGACCACGTCCTCACCGGTGTAACTATGGGGCTGGCGGAAAACCGAACAGAGCACCTCGTCCACCTCTGCCCCATTCCCATTTAAGAACATACCGTGCAATATATTGTGCGAGGTGGAGCGCAGGAGCTTATCCGGTTTACTAAACTGGCGGGATACGATCTTGATAGCGTTCACCCCACTGATCCTGATGATCGCCAGGGCTGCATGTCCGGGTGGAGTTGCCAGAGCGACTATATCGTCATAGGGATTGGTCATGCGCGGGTCTTGGGTTTCTGCTTTTTGATCAGTTCGATGATCCGGGGAACAATGTGATCGGCAGTCAGGCCGATCATTTGATGGAGAGCGGCGATCGATCCATGCGGTATGAACCGGTCGGGATATCCGAAAGACCAGACCTTTGCCGGATAAGGATTTAGCAGGTCGCGGATCAGGGAACCGACCCCGCCCTGCAGAGTATTGGACTCGAAAGTGAAGATATGCGAGCAGGTCTTGGCAAGACGGGTCAATGCCGTCACATCCAGAGGTCTGATGCTTTGCAGATCCAGTAGCCAGGGATGGAGACCAGGTTCGACAAGTAATTGATGCACCTCTTTTGCCAGATGCAAGGCGTCACCGCATCCAACCAGGGCGGTGTTCTCGCCTTTGATGAGGGTGTTTGATCTGCCTAAGGTGAAGTCCTTGATCGGTTTACCTTCGCAGTAAGCGATACCGCGGGGATAACGGATGACCACCGGTCCTTCCTTATAACGAGCCGCCCAGGTGAGCATGGCATCCAATTGTTCGGCTGAGGATGGTGCCAGGATCACCAGATCGGGTACACAGGATAAAAACGAGATGTCAAAAGCGCCATGATGCGTCGCCCCATCCTCACCGACCAAGCCGGCGCGGTCAATGCAAAACACCACCGGCAATCGCTGGAGTGCCACATCGTGGATGATCTGATCCAGAGCGCGCTGGAGGAAGGTGGAATAGATTGCCACAAAGGGCTTCATGCCTTTGGTGGCAAGTCCGGCAGCGAAAGTCACGGCATGCTGTTCGGCAATGCCTACATCATAGAAGCGCTGGGGGAAAAGCTCCTCAAATAATGACAGACCGGTTCCGGCAGCCATAGCAGCGGTGATCGCAACGATCCTCTGATCGGTGGCTGCCATCCGGCAGAGTGATTTGCCCATCACTTCCGACCAGGATTCCCTGCCCGTGCAGAACGGTTGTCCGCTCTTGCTTTCAAAAGGTCCGATGCCATGGAAGAGGGAGGCGTCTTTCTCCGCCGGTTGATAGCCCTTGCCTTTGCAGGTGACTAAGTGGATCAGAACTGGTCCCACCATATTCTCTTTGGCGCGGGTGAAGATGTCAATGACCTGACCGATGTCGTGTCCGTCGATGGGACCGAGATACTTGAAGCCGAGGTCTTCAAAGATGATGTTGGGCACGAGGATATTCATCATGGATTCCTCGAGCTTTTGCGCGCCGTAGATAAACTTATCACGCAAGCGTACCGGCAAGCCATGCACCCAGTTCCAGACCTGACCCTTGATCTTGTTGTAGGACTTGCTGGAAAGCATGTGGGACATGTATTTCTGCAAGCCACCCACGTTCTTGGAGATGGACATGGCATTGTCGTTCAGGATGACAATCAACCGGTCTTTTTGGAGGTGTCCGGCATGATTCAGTGCCTCAAAAGACATCCCGCCGGTCAGAGCGCCATCACCGATGACGGCAACGCTGTAACCGCTCTGAGCAAGGTGGTCTCGTGCACAAGCGATGCCCAAAGCCGCTGAGATCGAAGTGCTGCTATGTCCGGTGCCAAACGCGTCGTATTTGCTTTCACTCATGTTGGTGAACCCGCTTAAGCCACCGTGACTGCGAATGGTCTCAAAACGGTCGTTCCTGCCGGTCAGGATCTTCCAGGCATAGGTCTGATGTCCGACGTCCCAAACGATCCGGTCGGAAAGTGGATCAAAGACCTTGAGCAGGGCGATGGTGAAATCCACAGCACCCAAACTGGGGGCGATGTGCCCACCTTTCTGGGAAATGACGCTCACGATCCGGTTGCGCACTTCCTTTGCCAGGAGGTGCAATTCCGAGCGTTTGAGGTTTTTTATATCGGAGGGCGAAGTAATTCGATCCAGGATCATGGTAAACTCCTTGGTATGGATGTCTTTGCAGGTTTAACCCTCTGAGGGCGTTTCCGGTTTACCGGCTTTGCCTTCTTCCAGTTTGACGAGGATCAGTTCAATGATGATCAGAACCAATGCCGCCAGTAACAGAATCTTCCAGAGATCACGTCCCAGCCGGCTCTGGAAGATATGATCCTGCCAATCCGGAGGCAGGATTTGAAACTGCTTGTGCTGTGATAGGTCCAGAGGTCGAAAGTCGCTTTCGGCATGATCCGGATTGACCGCCACATATCCGGTCGTGCCATCTGATGCAGTGGTTTCGTAGATGCCGGGTTGGGTCGTGGTATGAATACGATTGGCGAGTGTCATAACCGTTCCATCCGGGTATTGGAGGGTTTCAGCAGTAATCCGCCCGCCAACGGTAATGCCGGTTACATCGGTCTCGGTCTTTCCGATGTATTGCAAGGTCCGGAAGGCAAAGACCGGGAATACCGCACTAAGAAAGAAGCGGTTGCGCCGGCTTTCCATATTGAACAACCAGAGGGCGGACTTGCCTTTGACCAAAGCCAGAGGACGGTTGGCGGAAGAAAGCAGAACGCTTCCCTGATCGGTCAGCCGCGTTTCCCAATAGTCGCTGACGGTAAATTGCGCTGCCTGCCTCTGATCGATCAAACTGGTGATATAGTGCTGTCGGTTCACGAAATCCAGGTTCGTCTCCCGCCCCTGATACTCGCCAAAACCAATGCCGAATTGGTTGCCGAGATAATTCTTCCATTCAGCGCTTAGGGCATCATTAACGACGTATAAGATGCCTCTTCCTTGGGCGGATATGGTCGAAAGCGTTTCCCGAAGACGGGTGCTCATAGCAACCGGTGCCACACATACGATCAGATTGTACTGCTTCAAGCGATCAGCATTGACAGCTTCCGGAGACACAATGTCTGTAGTTCCCTTGTCCGTGGTATAGACCGACAGCATCGAATCCAGCGTCAAAGGCAGGCGATTCTGATCCGTGATCACCGCGATCCGTGGATTGATGAAGAAGGGAAAGGCAAAGTAACTGCGGTTGTCATGGATCAGCCGGTCGTCCAAAACCTCAATAAAACCCCTCTGCCAGCCGTCACTTCTGATCTCCACGGCGATCGTCTCGGTCAAGCGCTGACGTGGTTCCAGCGAAACAAACTTCTCCGCTACCTTGCTACCATTGAGTTCTGCTTTGATCAGAACATCATTGCGGGCACTCGTCCCAAAGTTGACAAGCTCAAACTCGATCAATTGAGTACGGTTGCGCTCCACCAGTTGTGCCACCGGTCGGGCATTGAGGCAGACGATATTCTCCCAGGAACCGGTCGCCCCCAGAGGGATCAAATGGATCGGATAACCAGTCTTTTCGGGTAGTTCCCGCTCCTGCATATCAGTAATAAAGTACAGCTCCCGGTTCTGGAGTTGGGAGTCGGCAAGCTTTGCTTCTGCCAGTTCAAGCATTTTCTCCAGAGGCAAAGGCGTAAAACAGGCCTGGATATCTTCGATCAGATCCTCAGGCAAGGTGCCGGCATAGATCTGGCTGTACCGGGTGTTCCAGTCCTGGTTAGCGGTGATCAGGATCAGCCGGTCCTGGGCTGTTGCCCGGCTATTGATCTGGCGGATCGCTTCTTTGGCTTTCTGGAGATAGGATTTGGTATCGACCAGATAGTCCATGCTATAGGAAGTATCGAGGATAACCGCCAGCGCCGTCGGAGGATGCTGGGCAGATGGTTTCAAGCGTGAAGAACGCAGGATCGGTCGTGCTGCTGCCATGACCACCAACAGGATGATCAGCATCCTGATAATCAGCAGGAGGATATTCTTGAGCCGGGTGCGGCTCTGCTGTTTATCCTTGCTCATCACGATGAACTTGATGGTGGAAAAGATGATGCGGGGTGGTTTCTTCTTTGCCAGCAGCCAGATAAGCAGAGGGATCACTGTCGCAGCGGCGAAGATCAGGAGACCGGTATTGAGGAAGGATAATTGAAACATACGGTGTTACATACTGAGGGCGAGGGAGAAGAGGTATTTACTATCCCTGAGTTGCATCCCGGAATTGGTCAGCGAAAAGTCAAAACGGAAGACATTGTAGTTGTATCCCGTGCCCAAAGTATAATTGATATTGTCCGTGCCATGGAAGTTCTGACTATACAGCCCCAGACGCAGGATAAAGTTCTGGGTCACCATATTATCGGACACAAAGTCCTGGCTCTCCCATTCCCAATCCTGAACCATTCCCAGATGGAAGGTCGTATCCGGTGCTTTGGCGACTTTTCCCTGCAAA
>VGPI01000037.1 GCA_016875595.1 Candidatus Cloacimonadota bacterium | reverse complement strand
CCACGGACATAATATCCAAGTTCTTTTTGATGGGACAGTTAGTTACTATCAATCAAAGGTTGGACAGGGATTCGCTGGAAATGATTTGCGACGAATTCAAGTTCAATTTCAGGTTTGAAGATGAGTATGGAACCGAGATAATCGGTCAAACAACCGATAAATATGACGAAATCGACGCTATCGAAAGAGCACCGGTCGTTACCATTATGGGTCATGTTGATCATGGGAAGACCTCGATCCTGGACTACATAAGAAATACTAACGTTGTAGCGGGAGAAGCGGGCAGGATCACGCAGCATATTGGCGCCTATCAGATCGAGATCAACAAACACAGGATAACTTTTTTGGATACTCCAGGCCACGAAGCTTTCACCGCTATGCGTGCCCGGGGAGCCAACATAACGGATATAGCAGTAATTGTGGTTTCGGCTACGGAAGGAGTGAAGCCCCAGACCCTGGAGGCGATCGATCATGCCAAGGCAGCCAATGTCCCCATCATCATCGCTATCAATAAGATCGACTTGCCGGACATCAATGTTGATAAAGTCATTGCGCAACTACTCGATAATGGTATATATCTGGAGCAGTACGGTGGAGAAGTGCCCTGGTGTAAAACGTCGGTTGTTACCGGTGAAGGGATTCTCAATCTTATCGAGTTAATCCTGTTGACTGCTGAGATGATGGAACTGAAGGCAAAGGTCGATATTCCCGCTTGTGCTGTGGTCATTGAAGCCAAGATCGATACTAAAACCGGTGTGGTTGTAACAGCCCTGATGCAGGAAGGAACTCTGAAAAAGGGTGATATCGTGGTTTGTGGAGCCACCTTTGGCCGCATCAGAAAGATGGAGAATGAACGTGGTGGAGAGATCAAAATACTATATCCTTCCGATGTAGCGAGGATTTATGGCTTGGCTGAGGTACCCAAGGCAGGCGATCTACTTAACCAAGTTGAAAATGAGAAAACAGCAAGAACCATCAGTACTGAAAGGTATCAGATCCGAATCGAGCGAGAGAAGTATCATAATAAGACTACTTTACAAAACATCTTTGCTCGTATAAATGAGGAACGGATCGGTGAAGTTCGTCTCCTGATCAAAGCTGATACCGATGGCTCGGTAGAAGCATTAGCTGACTCATTCTTCAAGCTTTCCAATAGCGAAGTTATGGTCAATATCATCCATAAGAATGTCGGTGGGATCAATGAGGATGACGTCAACCTTGCCACTGCTTCCGACGCGATCATAATCGGCTTTCATGTTCGCGCCAGCCACCAGGCCAAGAAACTGGCTGAAGAGCAGAACGTGGATATTAGGATCTACCAGGTAATATATGCTGCTATCGATGATGTTCGCCAAGCTCTGGAAGGTATGCTCAAACCGGAATTTGAAGAGGTCATACTCGGCTCAGCAGTGGTAAGACAGGCTTTCAAGATCAAGAAAGTCGGTGTCATAGCTGGTTGTTATATCGAGCGAGGGTCCATCCAGAGGCAATGCAAGGTACGCTTGTATCGGAACGATGTTTTGCTTTATGAGGGCAACCTCGCATCCTTGAAGCATTTCCAGAATGAAGTGAGTGAGATCAAAGCCGGCAATGAATGTGGCATGGCATTGGATCGCTGGCAGGATATTAAGGAAGACGATATCCTTGAGTGTTATGTGATCAAGCAGATTGATAGGAAAATGACATGAAAAGCTATCGGATCCCCAGATTGCAGAGTGAACTGAAAAAGCTGTTTAACACCGCTTTAACGCATTCTCTTTCCGATCCGAACCTTCAATGGGTAAGTATAACTGATATTGAGTTGTCAAAAGACCTCAGGTACGCCAAGGTCTTCTTCTCTCACTACAACAACCCTCTACCTCATGACAAGGTAAAGGAGAACCTGGTTAAAACATCTGGTTTTTTAAAGAAATTAATTGCAGGAGCACAGCTAATGAGAACCATACCCGAAATCAGCTTTCACTATGATGAGACCGAAGAGAGAGCCGAAAAAATAGATGTATTGCTCTCGTCCATCAAAGATGATTACGATGATGCTTATGATCCGGATATCGATTTGGATGAACAGCTCGACGATGACTATTATGATATCGACGAAGACGAGGAAATTGATGATTATGACTCCTATGACGATGATGACGAGGAATTTTAACCCACCAAAATCAACTACACGCCTGCCGGTTAAGTCATGATCAACAGTGATGCACATCTATAACCACATTAGACAAGCAATATTGGATCTCTGCCGACAAGCCGGTCCTGTCGCTATTATGTCGCATGTAAATCCCGATGGCGATGGATTGGGATCATCGTTGGCATTAAAAACCATTCTCAGCCATCTCGGACTGACAGCTACTATCGTTGTGGATCAAGGAGATCTAAGTCGCTATGAGTTCTTGTCTTGTAGAAGTAACACCCTTGTTTTTACCCAAGACCAGATCTACCAGACGCTAATCATACTTGATTGCAATAACGAAAGCAGATTGGGAAACCGCAATGTGCTTATCAGCAAAGCAAAACAGGTGTTGATCATTGATCATCATGAATATGAGGATGGAATCATCCCCAACGTTTTTAACTACATCTCCACTTCTGAGGTTTGCGTTGGAACGATCTTGTATAGTGTTTTTAAAGATGACATCCACGGCTTTGATCTGCAATCCAGAAAGTATGTTGCTGATTGTCTTTATACCAGTATTATCAATGATACCAATAACTTTACCAATATCAACACAAACCAGGATGTGCTTAATATCGCCTCTGAATTGTGTCAATTGGGTCTGAATCCTGCTGCAATTTACACAGCTTTCTTCAGTGATCACGATCCTTGGAAACTGAAATTGATCGGAGAAGTCATAGCTACCATGGAACTGCTTTGTCAAAACCGGATACTGATCATCCACTCCACCCTTGATATGATTGAGCGCAACTTTCAACCCATTGAAGCATTGGACAATATGACCAAATGGGTGCAAGGACTGCGAGGGGTTGATGTGATCTTGTACCTGAAGGAGACGGGAACCGAGGTTTTCAAGGTCAGCCTGCGTTCTCCGACGATCGATGTCAATTGTTTTGCCTCCGCTTACGGTGGTGGAGGTCACAAGACGGCTGCCGGCATGACCATGCGTGGAGCCCTGTCACAGATAAGACAGCATTTAATTATTGAGCTTGAACGAATTCTGGGATGCTGACCGGCATGACTGAAAGACCCATTGTTTCTGCCGGATTTCTCCTGGTCAATAAACCAGTCGGATGCACCTCCTTCGATGTAATCCGCCATCTAAAGCGGGTCACGGGTCTCAAACGCCTCGGTCATACAGGAACGCTTGATCCATTTGCATCCGGACTGATGATCTGCTGCCTGGGAAGCTACACCAGGCTGGCATCTTTACTCGAATCCCATAACAAGACCTACACCGCAACACTCAAACTGGGCGAAAAAACCGATAGTGGTGACCTGACCGGCAAAGTGGTTGCCTGGGATAGATCTGTTCCAGACATCCAGGATGTGCATGCGATCAGGGATCTCGTAACCAGGATAACCAAACTTCCCGTACCAGCGTATTCCGCAGTCAAGATCGATGGGAAACGGGCATATAAATACGCCAGACAGAACATCGATGTCACGACACCAATCAAACCAACCAGGATATATGAGTATGAGCTTTTGAGCTACCAGTATCCGTTTCTCGTTTATCGTTGCCGGGTATCCAAGGGTACTTATATTCGCAGCTTAAGTGAATGGATCGCTGTACGCTTGGGAACGGTCGGTCATACCATCCAACTGGAGCGGATGGCTGTTGATTCCATCGATGTTACTGAAGCCTCCCCCCCAACTGAGATCACGGAAGTCAATTGGATGGAAAAGCTGGTCGATCCCATCCCTCTTTTCTCAGGGCAAAAAATCATCAAATTGAGTGATAACCAGATCGAAGCCTTACATAAAGGGCGATCCGTGCCGACAGAGGATACTGGCAATGATCTGGTATTGATCACCGACCAACATGATCAGATCCGGACACTGGGATACCTTGCAGATGGCTCAATAAAACCGAAGGTCAATCTTACATGATACCACCAAAGACCAGATCGGTACTTACTATCGGTAATTTTGACGGGATCCATCTGGGTCATCAGAAACTGCTCCGGGAATTGTTATCCATCGCTCACAGCAAGCGTCTCCAATCCGTAGTAATCACCTACGACCACCATCCAAAGTACACTCTGAATGGAGAAAACAGCATCAGATTGCTCACCCCGGAAAGCCATAAACCATACTTATTGGAACAACATGGGATTGACCGGATTGTTCTCCTCGAATTCAATCAACAGCTTGCCCATCAAAGCGCTTTCTCTTTTCTCGGGGATCAGATCGTTGCCAGGTTGTCGCCTGTGTTCATTGTCACTGGATTCGATTCACATTTTGGTTACCACAGGGAAGGTACTCACGAGTTCCTGATGAAGTACCAGGACGAGTATGACTACACAGTAATCCATGTGACTCCAGAGCTCTATCAGGACACTCCGGTAAGCAGTTCGATGATACGCCAGATGCTGATTTCGGGCGATCTTATCACTGCCAATACGTTATTGGGTAAACCTTATAGGTTATGTGGAAAGGTGGTTAAATCCCATGGCTTGGGGAGGTCATTGGGTTTTCCCACTGCCAATCTGGACCTATTGGATACCAATCAGCTTGTCCCTAAGACAGGTGTATATATATCCCGAGTTTTTATCAAGGGGCAGTGCTTTTTTGGATTGACAAATATCGGCTATAGCCCAACTTTGAAAATTCAGGATAAGATGGAAATCGAGACATACATTATGGATTTTTCCGATCAGATCTATGGAGAACACATGGCTCTGGACTTGATTGAATATATCCGACCCGAAATCAGATTCGAGTCGGAAGCCGAATTAGGCAAGGCGATGCTGCTTGATTTGAACATCGCCAGAGAAAGGATCGAACATGTATCGCTGGATTAGTGTATTGATATTTATGTCCCTCATGATCTGTGGTATGTATCTCTATGGGATCGAATACCACCCTGGCACTGGTATGACCGGGTTAGTCAATCAGGACCGGGATTTTCACTTTCATTATCATAATGATTCCGATGATCTTCATTTCTACGGTTCAAACAAATGGGCGGTCAGATTCAGTTTCAGCAGTTTGTACCCCACCTATAACGATGTGACTTTCCAGGTCAACAAAGCACTGCTCTACTTTCCTGAGGTCGGAGACATAGTTCAGGTGGAATTGTTCACCGATTTCATGGGTCAACCTGCGAGCCAACTTGCCATGGTTTCAGGTACCGTCAACCAAAACCTGATGGAGTTCCAGTTTCCCACTCAGATCCAAGCCAGCGATGTCTGGCTCATCGTCACTTATGCCACTACTTTCAGCGGACCATACGTCTCCGCATCTGCTGGAGGAGGAACCCGGAGCTATTATCTCAACACCAATGAGACCATTCCCTATTATCGAAGTATGGCTAATGCAGGATTTCAATGCGAGTTTCTGTTTGGTTTGACCGGCAATTTTATCATGGATGAGTTTGACCTTCAGTTACAGAGCTTTGTTCTGCAGGGCGATTTGCTTCCAGGCCATGATGTATATCCCGAGTTCACAATATACAATCATTCGGCTCTCACAGTCAATCAAGCTCAGATCGAACTCAACCTCACCACACCCGATAACAGTTATTCCAATACACAGATCTTAACGATCCCGCCGCTCCCCCCCTATACTGAATATCAAGCCCAAATAGATGATCCATACTATACACCATCAGCGATTGAGTTACCTTTAGAGCCGGTACAGATGCGCCTGGAAGCAATCCTTTCCAGTGAACATACTTCTATCGATACTCTTCACAACAACACCAGTATTCGTTATTACAATATCTTCGCTGACCCGTTCCCCACTTTCATGCTCGAAAACTTTCTCCAACAGCAGCATGCACCCATCATCTGGAACTATCAAATGGATTTGATCCCAACCCCTTGTACCGCCGTGGAGTATTTTCCTCAGCTCACTGATTCATTGGGGGTTATTGGAGCGTCTCAACGCTTTAACTGGTATTCATTGAATTCACTTCCCGTCTCAATGGTCAATGGACAGAAACCCATTTATGGCTATGACTCTCAATATCCGATTAAATTGCTTGAACGGATAAATGATACACTTTCATCACGAACTTTTATCTCTGATTACGAATGTCGGTTCACCACTGTTTCCCCAGGGGAGACTATAACCGCAAATATCACTCTTACCAATGGATTTACCAGCATCTACACTACAAATGGCGACTACAATCTGATCCAGTCTTCTCGTTTTTTTGCCGGATTGTATCGTAAAGTGCCATGGAATGATGAGACCAGGTATGTATTCGACCGGTGGATTTGTTTTGCTGATGTTATGGATGGTGATTTGTCCCAAGGTGATTCAATGCAGAGAAACTACATGATCATGCTGAACAACATGCCTCTGAATGACTTTATCCATCAGTTTGTTGTCTTTTACTGGATTCAAAAGATACCCACCCGGGAGATTTTGTTTTCTGCCATGCAGGATTTCTCCGGAATCGTTTCCAATTCCGATGACATCACAACACCGATAAACACTCTATTCATCTCCCCCAATCCCGCTCATCCTGGGCAGAACATCACTCTCGAATACAAGACCACCTTTCCTGTTATCAATACCAGTTTCTCCATATACAATATACGTGGTCAGAGAATAGTAAGCATGGATGACGTCGGAGCATCACTCACCCGTGGACTGCAGATCCCCCACAGTTCCTTCACTTCTTCAGGTCTGTACTTTATCAGATTACGCAATCACCTCCCCGATGGAAGGATCGAATCAATCATCAAACGAATAACCATTATCAAGTAGGTCAAATGGATAGTCAGATTTGGATCAAGGAGTTAAGCCAGCACGTAAATCAACAGATCATGGGTTTTTACTTGGTTGCAGAAAAGGAACTGAGAGAGGGCAAACAAGGGTACTATCTGCGACTTAAACTACAGGACAAGACGGGAAACATCGCTGCCAACCTATGGAATAACGCCCAAAAGGAAGCGGAGAACTTTGATGAAGGCGATGTAATCAAGATCCAGGCAACCGTTGTCAGTTACAAGGGTCAGATCCAATTGACAATTCAGAAGCTACGCTTTGCGGATCACTCGGAATATGACATAGAGGATTATCTCTCCCGCAGTAAGAAAGATCCTGATTACCTTGCCAGTGAATTTTTCCGGTATGTGGATTCCATTGATAACTCCTTTCTCAAGCAGCTCCTGCATATTATCATGGATGACAAGGTATTCTTTACTCTCTTCATGAATGCGCCAGCCGCTAAAAGCTGGCATCACAACTACATCTCCGGTTTGATCGAGCATTCTGTGGCAGTAGCCCGGTTGTGCGACTTCCTGGCAGTACAATATCCCGTCAATTACGACCTGTTGATGTGTGGTGCGCTTCTCCATGACGTGGGAAAGGTCTATGAATACCAGCAGAAGCCGGCGATCGACTTTACCGATATTGGCAGATTGGTAGGTCATCTCACCCTGGCTGATCAGCTCATCTGCCAGACCGCAGCCCAAATTGACCGCTTTCCCAGTGAATTACTGATGCATCTGCGTCATTTGATTCTTGCCCATCATGGCGAATATGAAAAGGCATCGGTGCGCCTGCCTCAGACGCTTGAAGCGCTGGTTTTACATCTGGCGGACAATCTGGATGCCCAGACCACAGGCGTGGCTCAGTTGGTTGAGATTATCCCGGATACTGAGCTGTGGTCTGAATTTGACCGTATCAATAACCGCTATTACCGTATCTACCGTTAAATGTTCCAGGCATCGGTCATTGCCAGTGGCAGTAAGGGTAACTGCCTGCTTGTCCAAAGCGATCAAGCTGCTGTGCTATTTGATGTCGGGATCTCTGCCAGACGGGTATGGCAAGCCCTGGATAACCTTGGGATCCCTCGGAAGAAACTCGATGCAGTGGTAGTAAGTCATGAACACTCTGATCACATCAAAGGCGCCGGAGCGGTCGCACGCTTGCAACAAGTTCCCATTTTTATAACCGATGAGACCTTCTGTCATTGTGAAAGGAAACTGGGTGACTTGCGCGGTAGAATCAAGTACTTTGAATCGGGCAAGGGCTTTCGCATTGGTGATCTGTTCATCCATCCCTTTTCTTCACCGCATGATGCCGTTGACAGCTGCAATTTTACCGTCCGTCAGGATGGAAATGAGGAAGCGAAACTGGCGATCGCCACGGATGTCGGGTATGCTTCCAAACTCGTGGTCAAGCACCTGATGGACGCTACCACCCTTGTTCTGGAAAGCAATCACGACGAGATCCTGCTCAAAGAAGGTCCTTATCCCTGGGATGTAAAACAACGCATCAGCAGCCGGCAGGGGCATCTTTCCAACGTCCAAGCCGTCGGTGTAATCAGCCAGATCATGCACCAACGTCTCAAGTTACTTGTCCTCGCCCACTTAAGCGAAATCAATAATACTCCCGATCACGCCAGAATCGAAATGGAACGTTATCTTCGAAACATCCGGTCTGATCTGCAATTGATCGTCGCCGAACAAAACACTCACACTCCACTTTTCAACATCTAACCGCATTCATAACATCATCTTGCTGCCACTTGGCAATGTCTGCCCTCGTTTGGAACTTGACCTGTGCCCACTCGTAGATCTACTTGTTCCCCCTTCATTGTGGAGAGCATTGCACATCAACCGTTCAAAGAAAAAAAGCAAAGTTGTCTTATGAATTACGAACCAGCTATACTTATGTAACGGATCGGCGATGCCGATGACATTCGGTTACACGTTCAAAGTTCGTCTGTAGCAAAAACGAAGCTGGTCAGTACTTATCACTTTTGTATCGTACGCTGTGAACAGTCGAGTATATATAGCCCGGATTATTGAGTTACACTTCATGCCCCGATTTTTCAACCGTCTTATCAAACCAACCACATCTTTGTCATCAGCCACAGCGCTTGGGGGCTTCCGAGAGCTATCCGCCCGAGGTGTACGCCTGCCCTCAATAAGTGCCTTTGTCCTTTGTAGTAAAATGATCCTGTCCAGGGTCAAGCCCTGATCGCCAGCGTTAATCAAGCGTTAGTCAAGCGTTAATCAAGCGTTAATAATTAACGCTTGATTAAGGGGGGATAATCGCTTGATTAAGGGGGGCACAGAGGAAGAAGGAGACGAGTGGGTGAAAATCTGCTTGACAGTTTCGGACTTACAGGAAAAGATCAAATAGAGAATAGGAAATGGTGATGCTGATGATCAATACAGACAAACTGATCGCAATACTCAAGCAGGAAGTTACTCCTGCCATGGGCTGTACCGAGCCGGCAGCAGTCGCGCTGGATGCTATTAACACGCGAAAAAAAAGTGAACAGATAGCAAAACGTGGATATTGGATAGCCCCAATATTCTGAATGTGGGAAAGGAATAGACATGGATATGAGATCACGGTTTCATGAGTTATGGTACCTCATAGGGAATTCCCCGATCATTGTGGTCAAGTTTCGTTACAAGGGTGAGATCCGGCGAGTTTATGCAAAATGTGAACAATACAGCATCACTGGAAGCATCAAGGATAGAATGGCTCTGCATGTACTTGAGAAAGCATATCAGACCGGAGCGATCAAACCTGGTGATGTGATCGTCGAAGCCACCAGTGGAAACACAGGTATCTCTTTTGCCGCGATCGGAAAAGCACTTGGCCATCAGGTCAGGATCGTGATGCCAAGCTGGATGAGTGTCGAAAGAATGCAAATCATCGGTAGTTACGGAGCAAACATTATAACCGTCACCAAGGACGAAGGCGGTTTTCTGGGCAGTATAGCCAAGACCAAGGAGATGGCAGCAAATGAGCCCAATATATTCCTGCCCTGTCAATTCGAGAACGAAGTGAATGTCATAACACATTTTAACACGACAGCACCGGAGTTATGGTGGCAATTACGTTACAATGACATAAGCCCTGATGCGTTTGTAGCAGGAGTAGGAACCGGCGGCACGGTCATGGGCGTCGGACGGTTTCTCAAAATGAAGAACAGCAAGATCAAAGTTCATCCGATGGAACCGGAAGAATCGCCAACTATCAAGACCGGAGTCAAGGTCGGACACCATCGGATACAAGGTATATCGGACGAATTCATCCCCCCGATCGTTAAACTGGCTGAACTGGATGAAGTGATCGATGTATCTGATGGAGATGCCATCCTGATGGCGCAGAAGTTGGCTTCTGAGCTTGGTCTGGCCGTGGGAATCTCCTCTGGAGCCAATCTCCTGGCGGCGATAAAAGTCCAGGACATGATGCATAAAGATGCTATTGTGATCACAGTATTTTCGGATGATAACAAGAA
Source organism: Candidatus Cloacimonadota bacterium (assembly GCA_016875595.1). GTDB lineage: Bacteria > Cloacimonadota > Cloacimonadia > Cloacimonadales > Cloacimonadaceae > VGPI01. The sequence goes on along the minus strand of VGPI01000037.1, from coordinate 2,506 downwards.
ATATCTGTCCACTGATCTCATGCGTGAAGAAACCATAAAAGAAAATTATATGTCACCAATGATCGAGCTATTGGAATACAATGTCTTCAAAAGAGTATGTAAGACGTGCTGCGATCCATTCCTCTGCAATCAGAAAGTGAAAATGACAGATTAAGCAAACCGCGTTTGCTAATAGCAACCGACCAGATCATGATGAACAAGAATTATTGAGGTCTTAATGACATTCGAAACAAAACAGGCAATGCATATCACTCTAAGTAATAAACTGCCTCCCAAAGCCCATTATGAACCAGGGATCCGTCGTGCTCCCAATCGCGGCTTGAATCTGGGCAGGTCTGAGATCAGGACCGCACTCAAGAACGCTTTACGCTATATTCCGACTGAACTACATGAAGAACTGGCACCAGAATTCCTGCAGGAATTGATCGGCATGGGCAGGATATATGGCTATCGCTACAGACCGCAGGGCAGGATCTACGGCAAACCGGTTGACGAATATCAGGGAATCCTGCCAGCGCAGGCGATCCAGGTCATGATCGATAATAATCTGGACTTTGATATTGCTCTGTATCCCTATGAACTGGTGACATATGGCGAGACCGGACAGGTCTGCCAGAACTGGATGCAATACCAGCTCATCCGAAAATACCTCGAAAACATGAACGCGGATCAGACCCTGGTCATGGCATCCGGGCATCCGCTGGGGCTTTTTCCTTCAAGGGAGGATGCACCACGGGTTATTTCAACCAACGGTTTGGTCATCGGTAAATGGGACAACCCGGATGATTTCAAACGCCTTGCCGCTTTGGGTGTGGCAAATTATGGCCAGATGACCGCCGGTGGATGGATGTACATTGGTCCGCAGGGGATCGTGCATGGCACTTATATCACGCTTCTGAATGCCGGCAGGAAGTATCTGGGTATTTCAGAGGACAAGGATCTGGCTGGCGTTCTGTATGTATCATCCGGTTTGGGTGGTATGTCCGGAGCCCAACCCAAAGCGATGGATATTGCCGGTGGAATCTGTGTAATTGCCGAAGTTGATTATAACCGGATCGAGACGCGTCATTCGCAGGGTTGGATATCCAAGGTATCTTCCGATCTTGATCAGATCTTTCGCTGGGTAGATGAATACCGCCGATTCGTAGGATCACTCTCCTTAAACGACCTAAGCAGGAAGCCCGCGTCCATCGCTTATCATGGCAATGTGGTCGATCTGCTGGAATATATCGATGCTCATGACATCCACTGTGAATTGATCTCGGATCAGACCTCCTGTCATGCGGTTTATGAAGGCGGTTACACTCCCGCGGGGGTGACCTTTGAAGAAGGTAGAGATTTGATTAAAGATGATCCCGAGCGTTTCAAACAGAAGGTGGACGAGTCTTTGCATAGGCACTATCAGGTGATCAGACGCTTGACTGTTAAGGGATCTCATTTTTGGGATTATGGCAATGGCTTTATGGCTTCAGTATATGATGCCGGAGATAGATCGATCGCCCGCAATGGCCAGAATTCCAATGATGGATTCATATACCCGTCCTATGTGGAAGATATCATGGGACCGCTGTGTTTTGATTATGGTTATGGACCATTCCGCTGGATCTGCCTATCCCGCAAGGATGAAGACCTGAGAAAAACCGATCAGGCAGCAATGGCTTTGATCGATCCCAAGCGAAATTCGCAGGATCGGGATAATTACCACTGGATCAAGACCGCCGAGGCAAATAAACTGGTCGTCGGCACCAAAGCCCGCATCCTCTATGCCGATGAAGTAGGCAGAGTCAAGATCGCCCTCAAATTCAATGAAATGATCCGCCAGGGCGAGATCGGACCGGTGATGCTGGGACGTGATCATCACGATGTATCCGGCACCGATTCACCCTTCCGCGAGACCGCTAATATCCGTGACGGCAGCAATGTCATGGCGGAGATGGCTACGCATTGCTTTGCCGGTAATATCGCCCGGGGTATGACCATGGTCGTCCTCTCCAATGGCGGTGGCGTTGGAATTGGACGCTCCATCAATGGAGGCAATGGCATCGTTCTGGATGGAAGCGAATTGCTGGATAGGATCGTGCGCAGTAGCTTATCCTGGGATGTTATGGGTGGCGTGGCACGTCGTAACTGGGCAGGAAATCCGCATGCCATCGAAACTTCCTGCCAATGGAACATCGATCATTATGGTGAGGGTCATATCACCATCCCCTATGAAGCAGACGATGATCTGGTCGATTGCATCCTCTCAGACAGGTTATGAGTTAGCGGAGGATCGGAATCCTCCGCTATTTTTCGTAGAGTCGCTCTCCTTAAGCGACCTGTCGATTAGGGCAGATTGGAGTCCGCCCCTCCAGACAGCATCGGAATGCCATGCTACGAAAAGGTCGCTTCTGGAGAGCGACCCTACGATTAATGACAGCACTGCAATAAGGAGATTTTCATGAGCGCTGCCTTTATCAAAATGATGAAAGCCGAAGGGATCAGGGAAGATGTGATCCGCACCTTT
>VGPI01000036.1 GCA_016875595.1 Candidatus Cloacimonadota bacterium | reverse complement strand
GACCCAGTACGGGATTATATAAATTGTCATGGTTCACTCGCTATCGTAGGGTCGCTTTCCTTCAGCGACCCAGTACGGGATTATATAAATTGTCATGGTTCACTCACTATCGTAGGGTCGCTTTCCTTCAGCGACCCAGTACGGGATTATATAAATTGTCATGGTTCACTCGCTATCGTAGGGTCGCTTTCCCTCCGCGACCCAGCCCGGGGATTATATAATTGCTCATTCGATCGGAAAAGCATTGATGAATCCGGTATAATTGAGCGTGGAAAAGGCCGCGCCTATGATCAGGCCGAGGATAATGATCACTTTGAGATAATCCTGTGCTTTTAGCGCACTGATCAGATCAGCATCCTGGGACATATAGGCTGAGGCGGCGTAATATTCCTCTCCCATCAGGGTATAATCGCAGGTGGTAATAAAGAACGGTATCTGGGTAATCGCGTCGGTGCCGGCGATCTGAATGGCTCCACCGGCATTCCCCGTTTCAGTCATTAGCAGCGCTTCGGCATTGAAGTATCCCATATAGAAGACCGTTGCCACCCGTTCCCGGATCGTGATGCCGTTCACGCCGGCCGCAAAGGGGAATTGGTCATAAGTGATGAAAAAGACGTCGTTCTGGTTAAAGGCATCGGGACGTCCGGCTTCGCTGTAGGCGCTTTTAACGATCTCCTGCGCCAGCGGCATCACCATATAGTCACAGTGGGGAGATATGATGCGGGTGTCGTATTCAGCGGATTTGCGGGCGACCTGATTGAGGATCATCAGGGAAGCAATGGTGCACACATCCCCCAATGTTCCCCAACCGGGAACGAACATGATCGGCCGCCCCATCTCGGTGGCTCGGCCCACCGCGTTGTCGATCTCGTGTAATCCGGCAATGGGGCGGATGTAGAAATCCTTGCCCCGGCGTGACTGGATCACGGCAAAGACCACCAAAAGAGTAAACAGGATGGTACCGATCAGCGTGACGGTCTTGGTGGAATCAAACCAATCAGGGGTGGGAAAAGTCCATTGGACCTTACCTTCGGCATCGGTTAAGGGTTCCGATTCCACAAACAGACCATTGCCATCGGTGACGATCAATTTATAGGACACCGTGCGGGAGTTATCCTCGGCATATCTGCGCATCAGCTTCAGCCATCTCTGGGGGCTTGGATCTGCCAGCGGGCTTAGCCCAAAAAGTTTGCGCCAGAATCTTTTCCATTTGGGAGGTGACTGTAGTTCTCCCTCGACATAGACTGGATTGTTGCGCGTGGCATCAAGCATGCTTTGCTTCAGCGATATTACCTGCTGGAGGGAATCGATCTCGCTCCGGTTCGTTTCATAACCTCCGGTCGCTTGCCTAAGCGCCGCTTGTCTGACTGCCAGCTGAGTCTTGAGGTCGTTCAGATCATTTTGTTGTTGCTCCAGGTCTTGCTCAAACCAGTCACGGAACAGCGATGCCCGGAAAGGTGTCTGGCTCTCCGGATCAACATCCACCGTAAACCGGTGATCCAGATTGACCAGAGATCGAGCGGTATCGACGCCATAAACTGATTTATTGACATCAGATGGAAATGGAATGATCTCATCATAAACGCGGGAGATGGCTCCGATTCTTTTACCGGACGCATAATCCGCCGCCAGGCGGGATCTGCTGGCTATATCGTATGTGATCCGGGACAAGTTTTCACCGGAGCTGAATACATCGGAGGGGACAAAGAGTTTGTTTTCCTCATCAAAACTGATGCTTTGACTGACATACATTTCGGTACGGGACTTCTCACCTTTGTAGTGGAAACCGATCCGGACATTGAACTGTCTGATACCGGCAAACTCAGCCGGTAGACGTAAACTGACGATCCGATCCAGATAATGATCCGATGCTCCACCCAGCATTCTGCCATCCGGAGTTTCAAGCTGGAAGTGAATGCTGGCGATTTCGTTGTTCCGGTTGTTCGAGAGTTCATAATTGATCAGTACGCGCCGTTGTGCCTGATCAGCAAAACCTACCTTGGTGACATAGGCAATGGGTCGGCCAAAGGACAGCACCAGAGTGTCGCCCTTGTTGTTGTGTTCATTTTCAACGTTGAAAGGGGGCAGGTGGGGTAGTTCTCCGGAATGGGCGATACGGATATCCTTGCCCAGATTAAACGCCCAGAGACCGGCATAATCCATGCAGCCAAAAACGGTTACAAAGTCCTCAAGATTCGGAGGAAGCGGAATTGCGTTATGTTTTAGGTCCAGCTTGTGATACTGCACCGGCGCAAAGCTATTTTCCTGTTGAAACAGCGGAACGGCTCTTTCCTGCCAGGCGGAATAGTTGCCATCATAAGGGTCGTTGGGTCGCTTTCCCTCAGCGACCCTGCTTCCCTGCCAGGCGGAATAGTTGCCATCATAAGGGTTCTTGTGGTTCAGTTCCTGCTGTGCGTGGTATGCAGGCAACAGTGATCGTGGCATCAGCCAGGCCGACCAGAGGTAAATATCCGGGCTTCCGATCGACGGAACCCATTCGAAATATACCTCGTTATCATCCGGAATAAGTGCCGTGGTCAGAACTGAGGTGGTATCTGGCCGGTCATCCACCGGAACCGCTGATTTGATATCGGCATGGGGTAAAAGCCGGCCTCGTTCGTTTACCGCCAGAACAGTATAAAAATATGTGCTGTCAGCGATCGGATTGGCCAGTAAGGCGGTAAACTCACGTAATGGGACTCCGGCATAGGTCTCTCCATCAACGCCAGTTACCTGGCGGCTCGCCTCAAAATAGGCACTGTTCTTGAGCATTCCCAAGGTAGTGAAGTAGGGCAGGAATCGTTCTATAACCTTGATATCCCTGGGCATTTGACGAAAGAGCGGACTGCCGGGTGCGACACCCTTCTCCTTCCGCAACCTGCCGGGAGCCGTCTCCATATCGACTAAGACCTGATAGTCCTTGTCATAATAGTACAGCCGGTCTCCACTGATCCCCGCCTTGGGATCCACCTCTATGGTTCCGATCTGAAACAGTGTGTCAGAGGATACCCCGCGATATATCCGGTACTCGATCACCCGTTCCCGGTCATCCAGAGGTTTCCAGGAAAGCAAGATTCCCGCTCCATCATCGTTGGGGTTATCAACAACGGTAAATTCCGTGATCTTGCCCTGAGATCCCGGTTCCTGGGTAGCCGGTAAGGTTAACAGCAGAAACAACCCGATCAGCAGGATACCGGTTTTTATCAGCCAAACCTTCATTTTATCCTCATTTATGACAGATACCTGAATTCTGAGAGATACCCTCCATGAGTGGACCTGAACCCGTGCTATGAAGGTTCGTTCTGCAGACAGGCAAGGTTATTTCATTAGTCCCAGAACATCGAGCACGAGGAACTGGATACGTCCGATCAACAAAGAGACACGCGCCATTACGGTTAAACCAAAGGAAGCACCAAACCCGATCATCATGTACCATTTGCCGACATTGACAAACTTGCCGTAGGTCCCCGAATGTGCCTTGGAAAAGAAGAAATACAGCAAAACGGTGATGGTTCCGATGAAGATCAGGGTCAGATTAATGGATTCCAAAGGCACCATTGCCTGACGCATCTGGACGAGAATGGCGGTATGGAGCGAAAGAGCAAATGAAGAACCCACGCCCATAACCGAGAATGCGATCGGATAACGGGACAGCCAGCTCAGTTTCCTGGTAAGCCGGGTCAGATAAAGAACCCCGATCAAAAAAGGGATAATCAGCATGAACTGGTGTCTGATCACAATCGGTTGATAGACGTACGGAATGAACACCCGGTGATAGGTTAGAACCAGAGAATACCCTACCGATAATCCCACCAGCAATTGCTCCGCCATTTGATACAATGGATTGTCCTTGTAGAGGAAAGAGAATATGCACAGCGTGAAGAATGCACCGATCAGATTGCTAAAGAGTTCAAACGACATTATATCCTCCTCCTACTTCTTATCCGATAGTTTTTGGACAAAGTACCCCAGATTTCCCAGGATAATAAACACGATCATTACGATATGTGCCACGGATTGAGCATTCATCCCCACTCGGGCGGTCTTGAATGAATACTTGATGTGATTGGCTTTTCGCTGTAACTCATCCATAACGAAGAAACCCAATTGCTCGGTATGCTGGGGTGGGATCTGTGACCAATTGATCTGGATTATTCCATCCTTTTCTTCACGATACTTCTCGATCAGATCCTTTTGTTGTGGATAGCGGTTCAGGAAAGCAGTAAATTCAGTTTGGGTAAAGGATGCCACCGATTGAGTGGTGATTTTGATCAGGTCTCGGATTCTGGGATCAGAGAGCTTCTCGCTGCTGAACGACTGCTCGTTCGTGGCAAAGACATCGACCAGTTTCTCATATTCCGCTGCCCCTTTGAGTCCGGACAACATCCCGATCAACTGACCGGATTGCAGATAGGGATATTGGTCGGCTGCCATAACGGCAGTAACACCAACGGCAACATTAAGTCCAAACTTAGGACGGGCATAGACGATCCAGGTGCCACCGGCGACAGAACCGGAGAATTCCACCACGAGGTTCATCTCGGTGTAGTTGGTGATACCACGCATGATGGGCAGCGTCTCCACCTTTCTGCCTTCGGCATCGACATTCATGGTCGTGGCGATATTATCGCCCATGCCAATGACGATCGCAAACATATTGGGTTTGTAACCGAAATTGCAGTAATGAACCCCTGACTCGATCTGGGGGTATTCATCCTTTACGGTGTTGATAGCATAATCGATGATCGGCGCGCCCAACGGAGAATTGGAGAAAGTAAACACCTTGATGTTCCTTTCAAAGCAATGCCTCAGGATTGCTACCTCCATCGGAAAAAGCTCAGGCATGGTGGAGGCATCATGCGCAAAACTCATCAGGATCGCACGATCCTCCCGGCCGGAAAAGGAATCGATCATTTGATAGAGATTTTCAGTCGAAGGAGTGGTCAGATTATCGGAATCAAACGGGATCATCAATGGCACAACGATCGCCAGCGCAATAATGATGTAGATCCAGCGCCGGTCAAGTTCCTGCATTCGCTTAAAGAATTTCACTTCACCCTCCTCAATCACCGCCGCCCAGATAAGAGCGTTCTATACCCAGCAGGATCTTTAGTGATGTGGCGATACTGCCCAGTCCGACGCCAAGCATGATCCCACGCTTGGAAGCCAGATTGGGCACATCCAGTATCCATTGTGATATGTCGGGAAGATATTTACTGATCCTTGTACCGATCGGTACTTGGGCTAACATTACAATGATCGCTGCCAGAAGCAGAACCGTAGCTTCCGGGGAACGGGCGCGGAATGCTTTATAAGCAGCAGATGCCATATAAAACGCCAGCAGGGCAAACATCGTGGCACTCATGGGCATCTGCATATTCTCAAACATCCACATATAGAGTCCACCTTTCTGCGTTCCACCCAGGAATCCAGCCAATGTAATGGTGATAAATCCGGCAAAGAAAAAGAAGCTGTATTGCCATTTATGCGCACGGCGCTGGATCTTGGCTTTGTGCATCATCGACAAGCTGATTATCCCAAGGATTGTAGCCGGCGGGATCATCGCCCAGGACCAGGGGATGTAAAACTTGTAGAGGAAGTCCTCCTGCATTATGTAATGCGGACTGAAAGCCCAGAATAGCCAGATAAGTCCACCGATCATTACGATCATCATTGGAATGGTTTTCTTCATCGGTTCACCTCTTTATCTTAAAGGAAATAGATTAGTTACTGAGCGTAGGGGCGCTTTCCTTCAGCGCCCCAGTGTTCACCTCTTTATCTTAAAGGAAATAGATTAGTTACTTGGGTATGTTGAAGCGTGGCCAATACCGTGCCGATGACCAGGAATGTGATGATCAGGAATTTGTAATAATCCTGGCCTTTGAGCGTTCCAAGCATCATTGGATTGGTACTTAGATAGGTCGAGGCAGCATAATACTCCTCGCCGATCAGGGTATAGTCGCAGGTCGTAATAAAGAACGGGATCTGGGTGGCAGCGTCTGAACCGGCGATCTGGATCGCTCCGATATGATTTCCGGTCTCGGTCATCAATAGCGATTCAGCCGCAAAATAGCCCATGAAGAAATTGGTCGCCATTCTCTCCCGGATCTGGATGCCATTCACTCCGGCTACATAGGGGAACTGGGAATTCGTCAGATAGAATACATTGTGCGGATCGTATGAATCCGGCCGGCCGGCAGAATAATGCGCTTCCTTGACGATCTCCTGGGCAATCGGCGTCACAATGAAGTCATAGCACGGCACGATCAACCGTGTATCATATTCCGCTGCTTTGCGAGCCACAGCACTCAACACACCAAATGATGCCAAAATAGACACATCCTGCAAGCTACCTATGCCCATGCAATAGAGGATAGGGCGTCCCATTTCGGTTGCGCGTCCAATGGCATTGTCAATCTCCTGCAATCCTGCTATTGGTCTGATGTATAGAGACTTACCCCTCTTGGCAAGAGTAAGGAAAAACATCACGATCAAGCCAAAGATCACCGCCGCCACCAGAGTGGTGAACTTATTGCGATCGAACCAATTGGATAAGGGAATATCATAGATGTGCTTGCCGTTCTCATCCTTGGTATATTCAGCTTCGGTAAAAAGGCCTTTGCCATTTGTTCTAACCACGTGGTACGCCATGCTTCTGCGGTCGTCCTCCCTGATCCTGGCGACGTATCCGATCCTCCTGCCTCTCAACCCGATGGAATTGGCATAGACCAGATGTTCATTCTGCTCATACATCCTGATGAGTTTTCTGGTTGTATCCAATTCCTTCTCGGCAGCAGTTACTTGCTGGTCTTCCCTGGATTCAGTCCGGTTTTTGGGATCGGCTGCCACCAAGGGATAGTCGGCGCGGAGTTTCTTCAGTCCTTCTTCCTGTTTTGCCAAATCAGCTCTCAGCTTGATCAGCGCCTCCTCCACCATTTTTTTTGCCTCATCGGGGAACAAGCTGGTCTGGATGGTGCGCTCGGCATCCCGGTCATAGACCAGATCAAGGGTGGAACTGATCAACAACATGGACCCGGATGGATCGTTCTTCGTCCGTGCCCGGCGGTAAACATCCGAACCGGAATAAGTAAATATGGAATCGCCACGGACGATATTGACCCCGGCAATGCCACGATAGATGGTAGTTTTGTAGGGTACTGGAACTTCAAAACTGGAGTCGTAGGAAGGGATGGCTTTGATCAGGGAGAAGAAGCCGCCGTTCACCCTTTTTCGATAAACGGCAGTATTTAACCCGGAAACATCCACGCCATTGACCCAAAGCGATTTGCCCGGCATCAGTGTCATCATATCATTGTCCCAGACAAGATCCTGTTCCACGTGATAACTGGCCGGGATCTCCGGATCGCCCTTCAAGGTCATCTTCACCTTGAAGCCCTTTTTGTAATCATAAGCTGGAGGTGTGGTCAGAATAATGGCGTTATCGGCATAGAATTCATTAATTGTCTTGAATGAACGTCCGCTCTCCAATTCCGAAAACTCGCAGTAGATGTTACTAACCTTCTGGGACTCGGGCAGGTTGAGTTGGTAATTGATCCTCAACCGTGAGAAGGAGGAATCGAGCGAGCTTGTCTTGGTTAAAAACACCATCGGATAATCCCAGATCACGACCAACCGGTCGCCCTTGTCATTGGGCTTGTCTTCCACCCGGTAGGTTACTTTGCTGGGAAGCATGTTGCTATTAGCGATCTGAGGTTGTACCAAAGAGCTATGCGCGCTGAACCGTTGATCGTCGCCAAACTCCAGGGCATAGCGGGCGTTCTTGAATTGCTCCTTCGTAAATCCCTTTTTATAGAGCTCAATCAGATCGACAATATGGTAATTCTTGGGTGAATCCGAGCCCGCTTGCTGAACTTGTTCATAAGCCAGGACCTCGGGTTTTAACTGGCCATACTGGGGCTGTTGGCGCTTGTTGATCCAGACCGAATCCTCTATTGCGGGAAGCATCAGTATTTTGAAAGTATAAAGATCACCGCTGAACCGGGGATATTCCCACTCGAACTGGATAGTGTCCTTATCCTCGATCAACGCAGCATAAAATGACGGCGCCGGCTCCGGTGGATTGGGTTTGGGTACGCCTTCCCTCACCGGTGCCATATCATGATAGTTGTTCCGTTCATCCACCGCCATGACAGTGTAGTAATACTGGACATCGGGTTTCAGTTGTGCCAGAATATTCGACCTTCTCAAGCTGATCCCGGCATACACGGTGCTGTCGCTGGCTTCGGCAGAATAGCTCTTCCGGGTTAGACGGTAGTAATCCCTTTTATTGGGGATCATGGACAGCATGCTGTAATACGGCACAAGTTGTGCCAAAATCTCAGGATCTCGCGGAATGGAGCGGTATAGCGGACTATCCACCGGCTGTTTTCGCTCCCGACGCATTCTGGCGGGGGATTTGGTCTCCACCAGAGTATTCCAGGACGAATCATAATAGTACATCCGATCGGCAGCCACTCCCGTTTTGACATTGATCGGGATGGATGCATGATAGAACAGGGTGTCGGGGGAGATGCCACGATAGATCCGATACTCAATGATCCGGGCTTGCCGGTCCAAGGGCTTCCAACTAAGAACCAGACCTGTTCCATCATCATTCGGAACGTCACTTACCTCAAAGTCCTCAACTACAAAGGCATTTTTCTCCGCAGATGATCGTGCCATAGTAAGCGATACCACCACCATTAGAATGATAAGCAGTAATAGGACTGCAATAGGTCTTTTCAGCGTCATAGACGGGCTCCTATTCACGTTTTATTGTGTAATCTTCAATTGCTACGACGCTCGTAAAAAGCCCTCGATATTGTCAAACACTTTTTTCTCGGTGTATTGCCGATCCCGATTTATCGATCCTATCGACCTGGCAAACCAACCTCATTTCTCCTTGCCTACGCTGTTATCCCACGACATAAACCTTGACAGATTGGACATTTGTCCATTTTGAAGCTCCAGAAGAGTCAACCACAGGGATCAATAAACCTAAGTCCTTTACAGATCATACGTTTGACCTATCGATCAGGTTGACAAGCGACTGCCTTCAGCCATAGCGGCGCAGATTAACAGAATATCAGACGATGCCAGAAGCATTAATAATAAATGGAGATCCCATATGCAGATCACAAAACTCGACCAGATGTTTGAGAACCTGAAGCTGAAAAAGAACAAGCGGGTCATCGCCGCCAGTGCCAATGATTCCCATACGATCCTGGCGATTCATGAAGCTGTCAAAATGAGCATTGTTGATGGCATCCTCGTTGGGGACCAGGCGATTATTACCAGGATATGCGCAGAACACAGTATTGATCCGGGCATCTTCACCATCTATCATGAAAGCACGGATACCGCTGCTGCAGCCAGTGCCGTTGAGCTCATTCACAGCCGGGAGGGTGATTTTCTGATGAAAGGACTGATCAGCTCGGATCGGTTCATGAAGGCGGTTCTGAACAAAGAAAAGGGTCTAATGCCCCCCGGAGCAGTCTTGCATCATGTGACCGTGACGGAGCTTAGCACCTATCACAAATTACTCATTTTTGGCGATGTGGCGATCATCCCTCTCCCCGATCTGAGCCAGAAGGTCACGATCACCAATACCCTCATCCGGGTTGCCCAGATGCTTGGCAATCCCACTCCCAAAGTCGGCTTGGTTGCCATCTCGGAACAGGTCTTGCCCAAGATCCAGTCCTGCGTGGATGCCGCCATCATCTGCAAAATGGCTCAGCGTGGCCAGATCAAAGGTGCCATCGTTGAAGGTCCTTTGGCTATGGATCTGCTGGTGGACAAGGAAAGCGCCGAGATCAAAGGAGTGAAGAGTGAGGTCTGCGGTGATGTAGATTGCATCCTCTTTCCCAATGTGGAAGCCGGCAATGTATTCTACAAATCCGTTACCAAATTGATGCACGCCGAACTCGGAGCCGTGGTGGTCGGTGCCAGCGTCCCAATCGTACTCACCTCCCGTGGCGACAGCGACAAGTGCAAATTACTCTCCATCGCCCTTGCCGCCATGATGTGTTAGACCGTTATGAATAAACCCGTCCTGGCAATTGCCTCCGATCACGCCGGATTCGAATTGAAGGCGGCTATCATCGCCACCTTTGGTGATCTGGAATGGCAGGACTTTGGGGTTCATTCCCCTCAGACGGTGGATTATCCTGATACCGGATATCCCGCCGCCCGGGCAGTGGCATCAGGCAACTGCAGCAAAGGGATACTAATCTGTGGCAGCGGTATCGGCATGAGCATCATTGCCAACCGTGTTTCCGGCATCCGCGCTGCCCTCTGTGTCAATACCGAGTTTGCCCGTCTGTCCAGACAACACAATGACGCCAACATCCTTGTCCTGCCCGGACGCTTCATCGCCATCCCTTACGCTCTGGAGATCGTCAAAACCTGGCTGGAGACATCCTTTGAGGGCGGCAGACACCAATCCCGCCTCGACAAGATCGATCCCTGACACCGGCCGATAGCAGATCGAGATAACCCGATGGCGAGATTTGGCTTGACATGATAAGGGGTCTTAAAATCAATGGCCGGATTGAGTAATTTACTTGTATTTTAAGGAGATATATCAATGAAACGTACCTACCAGCCTCATAATCGAAAACGCAAAGGAACTCACGGTTTCAGGACGCGAATGACGACCAAGAACGGCAGAAAGGTTCTCGCCCGTCGTCGTGCCAAAGGCAGAAAGATCCTGACCGTCTGATGCTGCATGACCCGCTGGATTCACCGGCACTCGGAGTTTCAGGAGTTCATCCGTGCTGATCAGGTCATCCGGTCACAGTTTTTCACGATCCCTGTTTTACCTTCATCCGAACCGGAATTTGCCTTTGGCATTACGATCGGTAAACGGATCGGCAAAGCCGTTGTTCGCAACCTCTTACGGCGCAGGATCAAGGCATGGTTCCGACAAACCACTCTCTCATTGGCTCCCCGCATCAGGATCATTCTGATCGCCAGGCGGGAGGCGGGCTCTCTTTCATGGCAGCAATTGGATGCTGAGTTGTCTGATGTCATCGGAAGAATACGGCAAAAAACACATAACTCTACAGACCATGCTGCGCATCCCTAATCAGCTGTTTATCTTATTGATCCGGATTTATCAGATCGTCTTGTCACCCATTTTACCCCGTACCTGCCGGTTCGAGCCGACCTGCAGCAGATACGGACTGCAGGCATTTCGCCAATACTCATTTTTCCAGGCGTTCTATCTCACCGTTCGCCGCATCGTTCGTTGCCACCCCTTCAATCCCGGTGGTTACGACCCACTTCCTTAGGAGGATAACTTGGACAAACGCACCCTTTATGCGTTACTTATGATCATGGTGATGTTCCTGATCTTCAATCAATTTGTCTGGAAGCCCCAGTCAGAACAAAAGCAGAAACAGCAGCAAGCCACACCCACCCGGACGACAACTCTCACCGATACCACAAAGGCGCATACCCAGACGACCCCGGAAGCGGTTGTGGAAAGCATAGAGGCCGGTATTGAGGTCAAGGACGACATCATACTGAAGAACTCACTCGTGGAAGTAACCCTTTCCAACCGGGGCGGTATCATCCGCCAGGTCAAGCTGCTGAGCGACCAATTCAAAATGCCCGATGGCTCACCCGTTCTCCTGATCCCGGGAGGAGGCACGATCGCCGGACTCACGCTGAAAACCCAGCAGGGCAATATCCACCTGCCCGATCTGATCCTGAGTTATAACCAGCCCAGCGACACGGAGGTTGAATTTTTCCTTCGACAGGGCGAAGCGCAGGTCTATCACTCCCGCTTTGTTCTTAATGAGGACTACGGCATAAGCTTCAGCTTCAAAGTGGAAAACTGGCACCCTGTATCAGGCAGCGTCTTTGACGTGGGTTCCGGGATCGCCGATACCGAAGCCCGGCTCAAAACCAAAGCCCAGGATTATCGCTTTATCCTGAATGCCAACAACCAGATGAGCAAGCATACCATGGCAGACCTCGGCACCGGCAAGACCGAATTCATCAATTCATTCAACTGGGCTGCCCTCCGTTCAAAGTACTTCGTTCTGGCAGTCAAGGAAGGCATCTCCGAAAGTCCGGTTCTCACCAATCAATACACTGCCAAAACCATAAACTACCTGAACCCAAAGCAGGAGCAGGCCGAGAGCCCCGCCTTTGCGCTCAAATCCGACCGTGATTTTCACAACACTTGGCAGCAGGGCTTTCTGATCTACGCCGGTCCCACCGATTTTGATATCCTCAAGCAATACGGCAACGAGATGGAATCAATCGTCGAGCGTGGCGCCAAGTGGTTGCTCTGGCTCTCCAATATCTTTGCCGCGGTGCTTACCTTTCTCCATAAGATCTTCCACAATTACGGCATCGTGATCATCGTCTTTTCCATTTTACTCAAGATCGTGCTCTATCCGCTCACCCTCAAAACCACCCGCTCCATGATCAAAATGCAACAAATCCAGCCCCAGATCCAGGAACTCCAGCGTAAGTACAAGGATGACCGCAAACGTCAGCAGCAGGAAATAATGCAGTTATACAAGGAGACCGGCACCAATCCCTTTGGCGGTTGCTGGCCCTTCCTGCTCCAGATGCCGATCTTCTTCTCCCTGTTCAATGTCCTGCGCTATTCCTTGGAGATGCGCAATGCCCATTTCGTCGGCTGGATCACCGATCTTTCCGAACCCGATCCCTATCTCGTCCTGCCGATCCTGATGGCGGTCTTTATGGTCGTCCAGCAACGGATGATGCGACCTCCCGCCCAAAATCCGGCGGATATGGACGACAAACAGCGCGCCGCTTATCAGAGCACCAAGATGATGGCGTGGATCATGCCCGTCATGATGTTCTTCATCTTCAAAGGCATGCCTGCCGGACTGGTGCTGTACTGGACTATCTTCAATATCCTCAGCGTTATCCACCAGTACTACATCCAGAAACACTTCAAAATTAAGGAAGCCCAATGAAAAGCGTCGACATCACCGGCTCATCAG